>DASWOZ010000352.1:0-2890 GCA_036398535.1 Mucilaginibacter sp.
CTGGCGAAGTATTTCTGATGGAGTATTTACCTGGCTCTTTTCCAAATACTTCATTGTCTTTAAGGGCGGCATGCAAGTCTGCTTCCCCATTTTCACCAAAGCCAGTTTCGCGTTGGCCTGTGGTGGCATTAATTTCAAAAATGGTTGGTCCTACAGTATAAATTATCCGCTTATCATCTCCGTCTTCCCAATAAGCTACGCCACGTACAGCATGTATGCTGGGTTTTGTCGCCGAATTAGAAAAAGGGTTAAAGCTCCACAATTCTTTCCCTGTCATCGCATTAAGCGCAAAGAGTTTCATTTTAGGCGAAACGGCATACATAACATCTTTTACAACAATTGGCTGGCACTGCCAATCAATACCGGGGTTGTTTGGGTTGCTGTTGTCGCCCGTATCATACGTCCAGGCTATCTGCAAATCTTTAACATTATCCCTGTTAATTTGGGTTAATGGTGAAAAACGGTTGCCCGCTTTATTACCACCATATACCGGCCAATCGCTGTCTGGGCTGTTTTTTTGAGCAATACTTATAATGGGGTGTATAAACATCCCTATTGCAATCAAAAAACAAGTCGAAGTACATTTTAAATTCATCCTTTAATTTTCTTTTAATTTATGCTGTAGTTATATTAACTGACTAAAATGTGTAGTATTCATAATTGATGTTCCATTTCATCTCTTTACCCGGCGCTACATTTATTTTTATATAAGGTTCAGGGCATGCGGTAGTTGTAATAGCCCAGTAAACCAATTTTTCCAGGGGCTGATCGCTGGTTATTCTTATACCTGCACCTGTTTTGTGGTTCTCTATTTTAAAATCATAATCTTTAGCTGTGGGGCCAAATCCCTGTAAAGCAGCGCTATAAACCTGCTCACCCTTAGCCAACTCACGTATAAAATTTATCTCGTTACCATTGGTTTTGGCTAACACACCCCAGCCTTTACCTTCAGCCGTAACCTGAAAAGGAAAAGCTATTTTCATTTCGGGCCCGGTAGGCTGTTTATCAATTACTGGGAAATTATGATCAAACACATCAGTTTCAATTGCTTTTTTACCAACGTTCTTTAAGCTATGCTCTAAAACCAATGCAGGCTTCCCCTTAACTAACCTTACAGTTTTGGTGTAGATATAAGCATAACCTGTTGAATCATGAAGCTCCTGGGTAAATTGAACCCTATCTTTTTCGGTTTTTATGGTCCATTTTCCCCCATCAACCATTTCATAAAGTTTAAAGGAGGAATATTTGTTCTCAACAGGTTTTCTTAAAACACCTATACCTATGTCAACAAAGGTACCGCCGGGTTTTGCATCATCATATCCTATAGGGGTAAATGATTCTACAGGCCCGGTTACAGCATCATTAGTTTTAGGCGCGTATTTTTCAAACCACTGTCCATAAAAGTTATGCCCCTTATATTCCAGGCTCGCAATAATACCCGACCAATCAAAGCGGGTAGCCTGGTAATACCCATTATTAGCATCAGGCAAATACAAGGTAGCCGAAATTAAGCCATTAGATATGGCGCTTTGCGGCGGGTCATTAAATGGCGTAGCGCTGCTACAGCATAGCCCTGCAAATAAGCAGGAAAAAATGATTTTTCTTTTCACACGATTAAGATAGTTGTTGGATAGCTAAACTCATTCTAATTAATAGAAAGAAATGCAATTGTTATTCATAAAAAGAATAATTATGGTCTTATAATAGTACCATCTCTTTTACGTATTGTCCAACCACCGGCTTTATTATTAATAGGATATTTAGCTGCCAGTTTCTCATCAATATCAACACCCAATCCCGGTGCTTCGTTAACATACATATATCCTTTTTTCAATTCCGGAGTACCAGGAAAAACCTCTTTAACCTTATCTGGAAAAAATATTGATTCCTGAACACCAAAGTTCCATACGTTTAAATCAATATGGCAATGCGCGGCGTGCCCAACCGGCGAAACATCCCCCGGGCCGTGCCATGCTGTTTTTACATTGAAAAATTCGCCTAAATGTGCAACCTTCACGGCAGGGGTAATTCCTCCGATTTCTGAAACATGGCAACGGATGTAATCAAAAGAATGATCAACCATTTCCTGTATAAATTCATTAGGGTTAACAAATAGTTCGCCCATGGCAAAAGGTACCGTAGTGCTGGCGCGAAGCTGTTTCCACCAGCTCCTGTTTTCGGGTGATAACGGATCTTCTATCCAAAAAGGATCAAATTCTTCTAACCGCTTGCACATATTGATCATATCCAATGGTTGGATACGCTCATGGGTGTCATGAAGTAATTCAACGTCATCTCCGCAAACTTTTCTTACCTCTCTAAATAATTTAGGAGTAGCCTGTACATAAGCGCGCGGGTCCATAAATTCATCGGTCTTTTTAGCAAATCCAGCATCCTTAAAATCAGGTTGTTGCGCTAAATAGAGTGATCCGTATCCGCCTTGCTGTATCCTTACATAGCGAAAGCCGTCGGCCATATACTTTTGTACTTGTGCCGCAACTTCCTCGGGGGTTTTACCGTCAGCATGCGCGTAGCAGTCTACCGCAAACCTTGCTTTACCGCCTAAAAGTTCATAAACAGGCATATTTGCCCGTTTGCCCTTTATATCCCATAAAGCCTGGTTTAAACCGCTTAAAGCATTGTTCAATACCGGTCCGTTTCTCCAATAAGAGCTTACAAAGAAAGCCTGCCATAAATCCTCTATATCGTCCACATTTCTGCCTATGCAAAAATCGCCCATATAGCTGTTTATTGCAGTTACCACAACTTCTGCGCGTTGTGTAAATGTGGCGCAGCCTAAACCATATAAACCCGGTTCAGAAGTTTCAACTTTTACTACTACCAGGTTGGCACCACCTGGGTTAGTTCCAATAGCCTTTACACTTTTAAT
>DASWOZ010000353.1:0-3238 GCA_036398535.1 Mucilaginibacter sp.
TGATTCTGCTGTCAAAGATTAACCAGGAAAAACTTTACCTGTCTATTCCAAAGTTTGAGCGCTTCTTTCGTATCCTTATCGAAAAATCACTGGTAGCTAATCAGCAACGTATTGTAGACAACCTAAGTCTTACTGCCGAAGAGCGTTACAATATATTTTGCAAACGGTATCCAACATTAATTGATCGCTTATCGCAAAAGCAACTGGCATCATACATAGGCGTAACCCCCGAATTTTTTAGCCGCATGCGTAGCGAAATGCTGAGAAAAAAGTAGAAATTACGATGGCAGCCAGGCCATTCCGATCTCTAATTATTAACGCTTATTTCTTAATCTACATCATCTTTTCCCGCTTCGTGGCTGCCGTATCTTTGACTATAATTTAGAATTTAAACAAAATGGCAAATACAATATTACATAAAGCAGCAACCCGTGGGCAAGCAAACCATGGCTGGCTAAACAGCTTCCACTCTTTTAGTTTTGGCAGCTACTATAACCCCGAAAGAATGAACTTTGGTGCTTTGCGCGTGCTAAATGATGATACCGTTGATGCAGGTATGGGCTTTGGCAAACACCCGCATGATAATATGGAAATCATCTCCATACCGTTAGAGGGCGACTTGGAGCATAAAGACAGCATGAATAATGTAGCTGTTATAAAAAACGGCGACATACAAGCCATGAGCGCCGGTACAGGCATTTACCATAGCGAGTACAATAATGCCCGCGATAAACGGGTTAAATTTTTGCAGATATGGGTTTATCCTAATAAAAGAAACGTGGAGCCCCGTTATGACCATATCACTTTAAATTTAGATGACAGGCATAATAAACTGCAACAAATAGTATCGCCAGATCCGGAAGATGCAGGTGTTTGGATCCATCAAAATGCCTGGTTCCACTTAGGCCAATTTGACAAAGGCATAAGCACCGAATACCATATAAAAGCAAAAGGAAATGGCGTATATGTTTTTGTATTAAGCGGCGATGTAAAAATTAACGATCAATTACTAAACACCCGGGATGGCTTTGGCATTTGGGATACCGATAAATTTACGATAACCGCCGATACCGATGCGGAATTTTTGCTGATGGAAATACCGATGGCAGTATAAATAATAATAGCGAAAGGATAAAGGTGCAAGTCTTTATCCTTTTGTTTTATCTAAAACACATGAGTAAGATTGAAATATTGGTTATAGGCCGTCACCCCGAGATATTGCAAACCGTTTTAAGATTGATAAATAACAATGAAGCCTGGGCCGCTACCGGCGCCCGTACAGATGAAGAAGCTTTAACTGCCTTTACCAGCAATGTATTTAAACTGGTACTGCTAGGCGGCGGGATTGAAAAAGAAAGCGAGAGCAGCCTGCGCACAACATTTAATGCACATAAACCGGATATTATTATTGTACAGCATTATGGTGGTGGCAGCGGGTTGTTAGCTGCCGAAATATATGAAGCCTTGAACGGACGAATTATTGACTGAGCCGTGGTTTAAAACATTAAAGGATAATTGATGTCTTTACATTATAATTCTTTAACTTAAACCATGACAGAAAAACATAAAGGCACCGATAAAAAAGAACTATCCTACATAGCCAAGGTTTGGCACACGGTAGCCATTGTGGCCTTGTTGGTGGTAGCAATATTAATAATAAGGGTTGCCTTTAATGTGTTGCTTATGGCGCTGGCCGGGGCGCTTATTGCGGTTTACTTTCATGGTTTGGGCGATACCATACAACGCGGCACAAAATTAAGCCGCCATTGGGCTATGATTATATCCATTGCCGGATCATTTATTTTACTGATTGTACTGTTTTGGTTTATGGGCACCAAAATACAGACACAGGTTACCGAACTTACCGATAAACTCCCTGCTACTATCCACACCTTCAAAGCTAAACTGGGCCAATCGCCAATAGGTCAAAAAGTACTGGATAATTTCTCGGGCGATAATTCACAAAAGCTTGCTACTACGGCGCAAAGCTTTTTTACCACCGGCTTCGGCGTACTGGGTGATTTATATATTATTCTTTTTCTGGGCATTTTTTTTACCGCCAATCCCTCACTTTATAAAGACGGCATATTAATATTGGTGCCCCCAAGTAAAAAAGCATTAGGCAAATATATTATAGACAGGATAAGCCTATCGCTTAAAGGCTGGTTAAAAGGCATGTTGCTGTCTATGTTTTTGATAACTGTTATGATAGGCATAGGGTTAAGCATTATAGGTGTGCCCGTTGCCTTAGCCTTAGCTTTAATAACCGGCATCCTGGAGTTGGTTCCCAACATAGGCTCGTTCCTAGCCATGATACCCGGGGTATTGCTGGCGCTCACCATGAGCACTAATATAGCAATAGTGGTAGCGATATTTTATATTGTATCACAAACCATTGTAGCCAATATAGTTACACCGCTTATTCAAAAAAAGATGATCAATCTGCCGCCCGCCTTAACGTTGATCAGCCAACTCATCATGGCCGCGGTGTCTGGCGCATTAGGCATTATACTGGCGGTACCGCTATTGGCTATCTGTATTATTTTGATAGACGAACTGTACGTAAAAAAGATAAACACCGCAGAATATGAGCCGAAGCCTGATTTATTAAAGTAACCTTCATGCTCTATGCATTATTATCCTATTACGCAGGGATTGGAGGCCTAATCATAAGTAGTCCAACAAAAAAGCCTTAACGTTGATTGTTAAGGCCTTTCTTTTCAAGTTAGAGCGTATCTTATTTTTCTCCTTCTAATTTTCGCTTATCTGTTAAGCGTAGTTTTTCATAATAAGCCAAATCATGCGGGGGTGTTCCATATTTTGCAGGGATAGGGCGTTTAGAGAAAGTTTGATAATATAACAAACAGGCCCATTTCCAAATTTCCGCATCTTCCAGCTGTATAGCAAGATCATGTTTTGTTTCTTTAAAGCGTTCCGGGTCAACTTTTGATTCCTGCGCCGCCCAAACTTTTTGCATGTTTTTAACAGCGGCTATACCCATATCATAACGCTCTATTAGTTCAATCCACATGGTTTTGCCCGATTTCATTTTATAATCCCATGGCACATGATGGAACCAAAGTAAATATTCTTCAGGCGTAGTTTTTACGTTTTCAAACTCTTCACGTAAAGGCGAAGTATATTGGTCTACCGCTTTACTGCCTTTTGAACTCCTGTCGAAGCCTAAACCAACAGAATCTGCTTTATTAAAATAAACCGACGTTTGATCAGCCCTGCC
>DASWOZ010000354.1:0-2273 GCA_036398535.1 Mucilaginibacter sp.
GAAATAATGAGCAGTTATCAACTCTGAACTATTCAAACCCGGAGTTTCCCTCGGTTCCTGTTTATTATATGGAATTTATCCTGTGTTGAATCTCGGTTTCAAATCGCTTATCTACAAATATTATTTGGCTTATGGCCGGAAATCGACCTCTTAAGTAACTTATAAAACCAAATTACTCCGTTGCTTCGCTGAATAGCCTCTTTTCGTTGGTACGGTTAAACTTAGGTTAACACATACATATTTGCCGTATCAAAGGGCTTAAATTGCTGGTGTTTCACTTTTTTAACCCAGTTTGGATCATTTAAATTGAGCGTCGTGTACGATTATTCTAACAAATGCTCAAGTTAATTGAGGACTAGATAGAATTCTGAACGTGTCAATTCAATATTGGAGTTGCAAACGGGTGACAAGTGGCCTAGCCGGGAGCAGGACTAAAGTCCAACCGCCTAATAGTAGATTTACAAATATTCGCTAATGTTTAAAATGATTCGACCCTGTGTCTGGACGAAATCTAAGCGCGTTAACTGTGCGTTTTTCGAACCATTTTTTGGAGCAATCAAGGTTTTATATGAACCAAGACATTTGCTTCAACCCCTTTGAAAAAGGAATGCAATTTGGGTTAAGATTTAAGAGTTAATCAATATTCTCTTTTTCAGGTGCACGGTATTTGCTCAACACAAACCGGTCTAAATAAAAATGTTCCGAACTTGATAACACAAGCTAGCAAAACCTTCTATGGTTTGCCGGAAGCATCATTTAGTTTTCGTCACCGCATTCTATAAAATGATTATTTTTTCATAACGAGTCAGGGTAAATTTATTACAGCGTGTTATTGCTGTAATAAAAAATTAATACTCAGCATGAATATCAAATCATACAAACACAGCAGTGCACCAGATGTCTTAAAGTGGACAGTGCACATCACAAACATCTTTGCCCGAAACAATAGCTCCGCCCACACCAATATTGGCTTGATCTACCTACTCAGCAGCAATGGTATAAACACATCCTGCCATCCCAATGCTTTTTCTCTCCGCCTGATAGTCGGTTTCTCCGTCGCCGCATCTGATAGTCGGTTTACCCGTCGCCGCATAAGGATTTACAATTAACTGTATTTATAATGTTATCCCGCACGATGCCAGCGGCTTTCCGCTGGATCACTGGTTTTATAAACGTCGGTCAACAACGTCCACCACTCTTTACACTAAGTATCCAAATATTAACTATGCAATCCATACCCATTATACTGACAGACCCAATTTTTCTAAAGCTGGGGAACTATAATCGCCTGGACAATTTCTTTTTACGCTTTATCCGCGATGAAAGGGACTTGCCTTTTATTTATTTTACGATCAAGGTTATCTTGTTCATGATTCCGTATGCCGTGTTATTGTATAACCACCTGCTGGTCGGGCGATACTGGCTGGCTGCGGCAGCCATTTACATGATCATAAATGCCGCTTTCTTTATTGGCCGGTTTGCGCTGATGTTTCATTGCACGGCTCACCGAACTTTATTTAAAAAGCAATATAATTATTTAAATTACTTACTTCCTTATGTGATCGCCCCCTTTTTCGGGCACATGGCTGACACTTATTATGCGCATCATATTGGTATGCACCATGCCGAAAACAACCTCCGGGATGATGAAAGTTCCACCATGCCCTACCAACGTGATTCGCTGAGAAACTTCTTGTTATATCTGACAAAGTTTATGATCACGGGGATATACGACATCGCCGCTTATTTCAAAAAGAGAAACCGGAAAAAACTGATGTACAGTGCTATACGTGGAGAGATCCTGTTTATAGTGATTACTTTGATTTTGTGCTGCTTTAACTGGCCGGCCACGCTCTGTGTCTTTATTTTTCCCTATTTCTTTTACCGGCTGATCGCTATGCTGGGTAACTGGGCGCAACATGCCTTTATTGATCCTGCCGATCCCGGCAATGCTTATAAAAACAGCATCACCTTGATCAATACCAAGTACAACTGGCAATGCTGGAACGACGGATACCATATCTCGCATCATTTAAAACCAACGATGCACTGGACAGAGCACCCGGCTAATTTCCAAAAAACAGTCAACAGTTATGTAGATCATAACGCGATTGTCTTTAGTAAGATTGATATCATGATGGTTGCCGTATTCCTGCTTGCAAAGCGTTACGATCTGCTGGCCAGGAACTTTGTAAACATCGGGAACCGCTTTGATTCTGAGCAGGCTGTTATCTCATTTTTAAAGGAAAGAACTTCAAGGTTTGCTAATTATT
>DASWOZ010000355.1:0-13813 GCA_036398535.1 Mucilaginibacter sp.
GAGGTTGAACGGGCAGCAGGTATTTGGGATATTAATCTATAAGACATCAACATGAAAAAGATATTTGTATTCATCACCTTTTTAATGGCAGGGCAACTGGCTTTTGCGCAGGGCCAACTGCCCGATAGCGTGATGATGAAATTAAACGGCAGGGTATCATTTGGTATTGAAGCCGGCTATACACAATCAGGATTTTATGGCAAGGATAAAGACAGCGTTTCCAGTAATGGTAAGACAACTTCCATACCCGGCTTTCATATTGGGTTAATTGCCAATACCTCATTAACCAAAATTTTTTCTTTACAACATGAACTGATGCTGACACAAAAGGGCGCACGTGTTAGTAAATATGATGCTAATAATCAATTGTACAGCACGCAGTTAAAAATGCTCACGCTTGATCTTTTCCCGGCAACGCCTACCTTTAAATTTGGAGGATTTGAAGTATTTGCGGGGCCGTATTTAAGCATGCTGGTAAATGGCCATTATCGTTTAAAGGACGCACAGGGAAATTTTTATAATCATCAAATTTTTGGAACACCGGATCAATTAGGCCAGACCGAGAAGTATTTAGAGAAGATTGATTACGGCCTTAATGCCGGTATAGCTTATGAATATAAAGCCTATACCATTCGTGCCAAATATGTACGGGGTTTTGCGGAAGTATTGGATGATCCTTATGCTTTGAACGTTGGAAACCCGAAGACAAGTATTGATGTATATAATCAGTACTTCACTATTACGTTGGCCTATCGGCTGTGGAAGTAATTCAATTACGAGAAGCACATCCGCAATACTCGCTTTCGGAAAGAACCTGCCAAATTCTTGTCAGTGTACCACTGTACAACGAATATTGCAGATGCCTGTGAGGACACAGACATTGGAATAGGATGTTCATTTTTATTTAATCCCTTATAACTGCAATAAAAAAGCAGACCCCTTCCCTTCTACTGACTGCACTTGTATATTTCCTTTGTGTAGCAGCATAATCTGTTTGCAAAGGCTTAGACCAATACCGCTACCTGTTTTACGCGTACTAAAAAAGGGAATAAATATTTTGTCCATTAGCTCCGGCGGCATACCCGTGCCATTATCGCTCACTTTTATGCAGGTTTTTCCATTGGGCTGAAGTTCTGCAGATAAAGTGATTTGTGGTGCGTCCTCGTCCTTTACCGCTTCAATGGCATTTACTAAGAGATTGATCAAAACCTGCTCGATCAAATTAATATCAATATTAACTGCAAGCGTTAAATCCCTGATCACAATATCCAGTTCGATATTTTTCTTTTCTAAAGATGGCAACATCAGGCTGCTAATGTTCTCAAGCAAATCACATACCAATATATGATGTAGATCAAGCTGGGTGATCTTGTTTAGATTACGGTAGCTTTCTGTAAACTTCAATAAACCTTCGCTGCGGCGTTTAATGGTATCAATGCCCAATTCCAGGTCTTCCAGTTCGCTGCTTGCCATGTTATTGGCTATCTCCGGGCTTTGTAACCTGTTTTTCAATGTATCGGCCAATGAAGATATTGGCGCTACCGAGTTCATGATCTCATGCGTCATTACATTAAGCAGTTTTTGCCAAGCCTTTGATTCTGTTTCATCCAGTGCCTCGCTTACGTTTTGAAAAGCCAGCAGCTTGTATATTTTATCGTTGCTGCGCAGGACACTTGCACTAACCAATATTTTTACCTGTTGCTGGTTACGGGTAATAGTTGCCAATTTACTGGCGCCTGGTTTTAAATCAATAACATCGTTATAAAACAACTCCTCCCTCCTTTGCAACGAATGGATAGACTTGAGATAAGGAATGCCTAATAACTTTTTAAAAGCATCGTTTATCCACCCGGTTTCACCGGTTTCCAATTCATAAGATAAAATTCCGGTATCTACCAGCTCCAGTATTTTTTGCAGATAATGGTATTGAGTTTCCCGCTCGCGACTGATGAGCTTAAAGGTGGTATTAATGTCGTTAAATCCTTTGCGCAACGGCTTTAATTCATTAGGAGCCTTGCCAACATCAAAATGCCTTGAAAAATCGCGGTAGTGAATGGATTCTACAAACTGCGTGATTTCGTTTTGCGCTTTTTTCTGAAAACTGAGAAAATCAATAAATTCATAAACTATCGCCGGAATTATAGCAAATAAATAAACATATTGCCCGCTAACAAATATAAATGATGCCAGCAAAAGTGTAACAAATAAGATTATTACACGCTGTAATAGCCGCCACTCATACTGTTTAAATATCATACTTACTTAATCTCCTGTAAAGCGCGGTACGTGTAAGCCCTAATTCTTTTGCAGCGCGGGTAATGTTACCATTATGTTTTTCAATTACCCGCAGTATGGCTGTTTTTTCCAATGTGCTTAACTGTATATTTTCGTCATTAATTAACTCACTTTTACCAGTAGATTCTAATACCGAAAATATCAGATCATCCGCCTTTAGTACATGGTCATCGGCCATAATTACGGCACGCTCAATACTATACTGAAGTTCGCGCACATTACCGGGATAATTATATGCTTTTAGTTTCTGCAAAGCGGCAGGTTCAAAATCCATAGCGGGCTTTAAATACTTACCGGCATAAACTTTGGCAAAGTGCCTGGCCAATAAAACAATATCATTATTACGCTTTCGCAATGGCGGCATAGTAATTTCAACTGTATTAATTCGATAGATCAAATCTTTCCTGAAGTGACTCTCATTAGCCAGCTCCTGTATAGAAACGTTGGTAGCGCAAATCAGACGGATGTCAATATCAACCGGCTTGTTGGTCCCTAAACGTGTAACCTGCCTGTTCTGTAAAACGGTTAACAACTTGGCCTGCTGCTGTAAACTAATGTTACCAATCTCATCTAAAAAAAGCGTACCGCCCTGTGCATCTTCAAAACGCCCCTGCCTGTCCTCGCGGGCATCAGTAAAGGCTCCTTTTTTATGTCCAAATAATTCACTTTCAAATAATGTATCTGTTAACGCGCCCACATCCACTTTAATAAAAGGCTTACCGGCACGCAGGGATTGCTCATGTATGGCTTTTGCCATAAGATCTTTACCTGTCCCATTTTCGCCAAGTATTAAAATATTAGCATCAGTAGGCGCAATTTTATTCACCTTATAAAAAATATCCTGCATCGCTTCCGACTCTCCTAAAATAGCAGTTGAGCCAGCTGCACTTTTTGCCGGTGCTTTTGGTTGTTTAATACCTTCTTTTTTATCTAATAGCTCTTTAATAGTTTCGGTAAGGCGTTCATTGTGCCAGGGTTTTACTATAAAATCATCGGCACCTTCTTTTAATGACCGTACGGCTAAATCAATATCCCCATAAGCAGTGATCATAATTACACATACACCGGGCTTCCATTCCTTTATTTTTCGGAGCCAATAAATCCCCTCATTGCCCGTATTAATGGCACTGTTGTAATTCATATCCAGTAACACCAGGTCAACCTGGTTACGCTGCAGCAACCAGTTCAGGTTCTCCGGATTTTTTTCGGTGATCACTTCACCAGCTTCCGTTTTAAGCAATAATTTAACCGCAGTAAGTACGTCCGGGTCATCATCAACAACCAATACAACTGCCTTTTTTAAAATCATATTTAAAATATTAAGCGTGTTAGCTGCTCTAAATCTTCATCGGTAGGGGAGATTTAGAGGAAGCTTGGCACGTCTGTAAATTTCAACAATTTTATCAATTTATTAACCATATAGCTAACCTATTGGCAAACAGTTATTTCAAATAAATCGTACTTTATCAACTGTATCATAACCGTACACCCGCTGTAACAGAAACGAACGCACATTTCAAAATATCAGCTTATAATATACTGTAAATCAATATATTGTTTTGTGGCATACCTTTTTATAAAGGGTAATAAATATAACATAATAACAGTGGACAGAAAAATTGAGAAAAGCACCTGGAATCGTAAACGTATATTAACTATCAGCGGCGTTGCTGCATTAATTATATTGATTACATGCAGTATCCTGTTTACATCGGGCAAAAGCAAACTAGATGTAGAGACCGAACGACTTACTATAAGTGAAATTAAGAAAGGCCCTTTCCAGGAGTTTATACCTGTAAATGGCATTGTAATGCCTATTACTACTATTTATTTGGATGCGGCCGAAGGCGGGCGCGTTGAACACCGCTATGTTGAGGATGGCACCAACATGAAAAAAGGCCAGCCTATTTTAAAATTAGCTAATACCGACCTTGAGCTTACCCTGGCCAACCAGGAAACACAGGTATATGCTGCTCAAACACAAATGCAAATATCGCACAACAACGCTGAGCAAAACACGATTACCAAGCTTAACCAGATGGCTGATGTGGATGTTGCCTTTAAAGAAGCAGAAAGGATATATAATTTGGATAAGCACTTATATGATCAAAAGGCTATAGGATTACAGCAATTTCAATCAGACAAAAACACCTATGATTACCAACTGCGTCGTAAAAAACTGACCTTACAAATATTAAAACAAGATACGGCTTTAACCAGTCAACAAGACGCACAATCAAAAGAACAATACGCTCAACAAAAAAAGACGCTTGAATTGATGCGTCAAAAAGTAGCCGACCTTATTGTACGCGCACCCATTGACGGGCAATTAACCTCGATGGATGCCGAAGTTGGGCAAAATAAAAATAAAGGGGAACGTTTGGGACAAATTGACGTCTTATCGGGATATAAGGTACGTGTTGATGTTGACGAACATTATATAACCCGTGTATTTAATGGCCTGATGGGCGATTTTGTAATTGACGATAAAACTTATAAATTGAAGATCACCAAGATATTTACACAGGTAACCAATGGCCGTTTCCAGGTGGATATGGTATTTGTTGGTGAGTCGCCAAAGACAGTTAGGCGCGGGCAAACCTTACAGATAAGACTGGCCCTGAGTGATGAAACGCAAGCCATATTGTTACCAAAAGGCGGCTTTTACCAGCAAACCGGTGGTAACTGGATATTTAAGCTAAGCGAAGATGGTAAAAGCGCCTATAAGGTTGATATACAGCTAAACAGGCAAAGCCCTGATTATTATGAGGTTATACAAGGATTAAAACCGGGTGATAAAGTAATAACATCCAGCTATGATACCTATGGCGATAAACAGGAATTGATATTAAAGTAAATTATAAACTGATCACAATTAAAAAAATAACGTCACCCACAATAAGTGACAAGGAGGCCAAATGATAAAAATAACCGAGCTTGAAAAATTCTACCGCACCGAGGAAGTAGAAACTATTGCCCTTAACAAACTAAGTATTGAAGTAAAAAAGGGAGAATTTGTAGCCATAATGGGCCCGTCGGGCTGCGGCAAATCAACCTTGTTAAATATACTTGGTTTGCTGGATGACCCGGATGGCGGCAGCTATTTGTTTAATGATATTGAAGTTGCTGATTTTAATGAACGTAAACGTGCCGACCTGCGCAAGCACAACATCGGCTTTGTTTTTCAAAGCTTTAACCTGATAGACGAGCTCACTGTATTTGAAAATGTGGAGTTACCGCTGATCTATACCGGTGTAGCCGCTGCCGAACGTGTTAAACGTGTGGAAGAAGTGCTGGACAAAATGCAGATCATGCATAGGCGCAACCATTACCCGCAACAGTTGTCGGGTGGCCAACAACAACGTGTGGCTATTGCACGTGCCGTAGTTAATAAGCCAAAACTAATATTAGCGGATGAGCCTACAGGTAACCTGGACAGCAGTAATGGTAACGAGGTAATGGAACTGCTAACCGACCTGAATGAACAAGGAACTACCATTATTATGGTTACCCACTCGGAACATGATGCTCGTTACAGCCACCGTATTATACGCTTACTGGATGGCCAAACGGTAATGGAAAATATAATGATCTAAATATACTAAGTGCTTAAATTAATAAATCAGTTGTCAGTTAGTTAATGTTGCCCCCGGTGGTCCCTTCGTTGGTGAAAGGGGCCACATGGAGGATTAAAGTAAAACTCATGTTAAAAAACTATATTAAAATAGCCTGGCGCAATTTAAAACGTAATAAAGCCTATGCATTTATAAGTGTTACCGGCTTAGCATTGGGCATTGCCTGCGGCATCCTGATATTTACGCTGATAAACTATCACCTCAGCTTTGATAATTTTCATCATAATCCTGATCGCATCTATCGCCTGTATACTCAATGGAACGATGAAACAGTTAGCAAGTCAAGCGGAGTACCGCAGCCTTTAGGGAAAGCTTTTCGCAATAATTTTGCATTAGCCGAGAAAACCGCAAGGATTATAGATTTTGATGATAACCTGATAAGTTTTACAGCAGGCAACGAGGTAAAAAAATTCAGGGAAGAAAATGGCGTAGCTTTTACCGAACCTGAATATTTCGATATTTTAAATTTTCCGCTTATTAAAGGCGACAAAAAAACGTTGTTATCGCAACCTAACCAGGCTATTGTTACCGAACACATCGCCCATAAATATTTCGGGATTGATAATGCCGTGGGTAAAGTTATCAGGCTGGATAATAAGATAAGCTTTACCATTACCGGGATACTAAAGGATTTGCCCGCTAATACAGACCGTAAACAGGAAATTTATGTTTCATACAGCAACCTGGATGAATACACCAGCAAAAAACGTGAAACCAATTGGGACGGCGTATACAGCGAAAGCAAGGCGTTTACGTTGTTGAAACCAAATGTAAGTGTAGCACAGGCAAATAATGCACTTGCCCAGATAGTAAAAGGTAACTACAAAGGCCGCGATTTAAAAATATGGCAATTTAAATTACAGCCGCTATCTGATATTCACTTTAATGCAGATCTGGATGGTTATGCTGACAAGAAATACCTGTGGGCCTTGTTTTTTATTGGGTTGTTTTTAATCATAACCGCCTGTGTAAATTTTGTTAACCTGGCAACGGCCCAGGCGCTTAACCGATCGAAAGAAATTGGGGTACGTAAAGTATTAGGCAGCTTACCTAACCAGGTGTTTTGGCAGTTTATTGCCGAAACGGCTTTAATAACAATTATTGCCGTTATTGCGGCCATAGGGATAGCCGAGCTTGCTCTGCCTGTTATTAATAACCTGTTTAAGTCAAAAATGCAGTTTAACTGGGGGCAGTTAACTGGCTTCATTATAATCATTACAGTGCTGGTTATATTTCTATCAGGTTCGTACCCCGGTTTGGTATTGGCCCGGTTTCAGCCTATACTGGCTTTAAAGAGCAAACTTTCGCAAAAACATATTGGCGGGTTTTCATTGCGCAGGGTATTGGTTGTTGTTCAGTTTTCTATTTCACAGGTTTTAATTATTGGCACTATCATCGTGGTTTCGCAATTGCACTATTCGCAAAATACCGATCTGGGCTTTAATAAAGAGGCCGTAGTTTTATTGCCGTTGCCTAAAAATGATAAGCCCATCATCAGTACTATGCGTAACCGAATTAAGGAAGTTCAGGGTGTTGAAAAAATATCATTTTGTTATATGGCGCCCGCATCCAGTTCAAACAATAGCACCAACGTACGATTTGATAACCGTGCCGAAGATGAGCATTGGGGCATAAACACTAAACCGGGTGACGAAAATTACCTTTCGACATTTAACATTAAGCTTGTTGCAGGCAGAAACTTTTACGCTGCCGATAGCACACGCGAATTCTTGGTTAATGAAACCTTTGCTAAAAAGCTGAACCTGAAACCGCAACAGCTAATTGGTAAAATGATGAAGGTAGATGGGAAAACTGCACCTATTGTTGGCGTAATGAAGGACTTTTATAATTACTCGTTCCATACGGAAATATCGCCGTTGTGTGTTATGCCTTCTAACAAAGAGTATTTAACCTGCGCTGTAAAAATCAATATGCGCAATGCATCTTCAACATTAGCATCGTTAGAGAAAATATGGACCAATACTTATCCTGATGAACTTTATTCCTACCAGTTTTTAGATGATAACATTGCCAAATTTTATGAGTTGGATACCGTTTTATTACGCTTAATTGAAGGCTTTGCAGGTATTGCCATATTTATTGGTTGCCTGGGTTTGTATGGCTTAGTATCATTCATGGCAGTACGTAAAACCAAAGAGATTGGCGTACGCAAAGTTTTAGGAGCCGGGATATTGAACATCCTGTGGCTATTCGGTAAAGAGTTTTGCAAACTACTGATCATCGCGTTTTGTATAGCCGCGCCGCTGGCGTGGTGGGCCATGACCAATTATCTGAAGGATTTTACCTACCGCATACCTATTGGCCCGGGTATTTTCCTGGCGGCAATTTCATCCACATTTATTATTGCAGCTATTACGGTGGGTTACCGGGCAACCATGTCGGCATTAACAAACCCGGTAAAAAGTTTAAGAAGTGAATAAACATTGGATAAATACTAATTGAACATTAAGCAACATCATTATGTTAAAAAACTATATAAAAATTGCGTGGCGTAATATCATACGCCATAAATCTTATTCGGCCATTAACATTGCAGGCTTGGCAGTTGGTGTTGCTGCCTGCCTGCTCATTTTTGTAGTGGTACAATATGAACTTAGTTTTGACAAATTTCAGCCCAATTATAAAAATATTTACCGGGTTGTAATGAAGCAAACCAGTGAAAACGGCATTAATTATATGGAAGGTGTTCCATACCCAATGCCTGACGCCTTACGTATTGACTTCCCCCAGGCAAAATTTGCCCGGTTAATAACCGATTATGGTGCACTAATAACAGCAAATTCAAATACTCAAAATGCAGGTGCTGGTACTAATAAATTCATAGAGCCAATTGGAGTGTTATTTATAGAGCCGCAATTTTTTGAAATTTTTAAACACAAATGGCTTAGCGGCGACAAATCAGCATTAGCCCAGCCCAATATGCTGGTGCTAAGTAAAAGCAGCGCGGATAAATATTTTGGCGACTGGAAACATGCTGTAGGCAAACTGCTAAAAATAGATAACCTGATTTCGGCCAGGGTTGCCGGTATAATTGAAGATGCGCCATCAAACAGCGACTTCCAGTTAAAGGTAATGATCTCTTTCCCAACATTAAAACCTTATTTAAAAGCTTACAATTTTGAAGACAACTGGGATAATGTTGGCAGTAATAGCCAGGTATTTATGATGTTACCCCCACAAACTACACCAGGTACAATTGAAGCGCAGTTTAAAGGGTTTGTTACCAAGCATTATAACCCTAATAACATTTACAGCCGTGTGCATTTTTTGCAGCCACTGTCAAACATGCACTTTGACACCCGTTTTAGTAATGCATTAGGCGATCACTTAACCAATATGGCTACTATCCGCACCTTAATGCTGATTGCCTTATTAATCATTGTAATGGCGTCTATCAATTTTATTAATCTTTCCACAGCGCAATCTGTAGGGCGATCAAAAGAAGTTGGCATACGTAAGGTATTAGGAAGCAGCAGGGCTCAGTTAATTAATCAGTCATTAGGCGAAACAGGCTTGATCGTAATTGTTTCGGTAATATTAGCTATTGTGATTGCCTGGCTGTCGTTGCCTTTTCTAAAAAACATAGCCAGCGTTCCTGATGATATTAGCCTGATCAGTATTGGTTCGGTATTGTTTTTAATTGCTGTGGTTTTGTTTATTGTATTGCTATCGGGTATTTATCCGGCATTAATCGTATCAGGCTTTAAACCTGTGTTGGCCATAAAAAATAAGATCACCGCGGCCTCAATAGGCGGCATACCATTGCGCAGGGTATTGGTGATTGGCCAATTTGCCATTGCTCAATTATTAATTATAGGTACTATAGTAGCTGTACAGCAAATGAACTTTGTAAATAAAGCCGACCTGGGCTTTAATAAAGATGCTGTTTTAGTAATGCCCGGTAATAGCGACAGTGTTAGTATAAGTAAAATGTATGGTTTTAAACAACAGCTTTTACAAAACCCCGCTGTTAAGTCAGTTAGCTTTGCATCAGATCAGCCATCGTCAAATAACAATTGGGCCGCCAATTTTTATTTCAATAATTCTACAAAAGACTTAGGTTATGAAACATTTTATAAAATGGCCGATGCCGACTATTTTAAAACCTATGGTTTACGCTTCGTGGCCGGGCATGGCTATGAACAAAGCGATACATTAAGCCAAGCTGTGGTTAATGAAACATTCCTTAAAAAGTTAGGCATACAAAATCCCAATAATGGCATAGGTAAAACTGTGCGCCTGGGCGCAAAAGGCAAATGGGCATCAATAGTAGGTGTTGTGGCCGATTTTAAAACCAACTCGTTACGTGACGCAGTTAAACCGATCATGATATTCCCGAGGAAAAAATTTGAATCTGTAGTAGCTGTAAAACTAAGTACAACAAATCTTGCCGAAAGCGCAACACAGTTACAAAAGTTATGGGAAACCACTTATCCGGACTACGCTTACACCGGCTACTTTTTGGATGATAATATAGCCCAGTTTTATAAACAGGAAAATCAACTGGCCCTGGTTTATAAAATATTTGCACTGATAGCCATATTTATATCCTGCCTGGGCTTGTATGGCCTGGTATCATTCATGGTGGTACAACGCACCAAAGAGGTTGGCGTACGAAAGGTTCTTGGCGCATCCGTTGGCAGTATTGTATATCTGTTTTCAAAAGAATTTATGATACTTATTGCCTGTTCATTTGCCATAGCTATGCCCGCCGCATGGTACATGATGACCGGCTGGCTTCAAAATTTTGTTTATCGTATTAATTTAACACCGGGCGTATTTGTGGTGGCCGTATTTGCTTCGCTAATTATAGCTTGGTTAACGGTTGGCTATAAAGCAATAAAGGCGGCGCTGGCCAATCCTGTAAAAAGTTTAAGGAGCGAGTAGGTAGTGATTAAAGATTGGAGAATAGAGATTAGGTAAATATAGTATCGATTAATATTAAAACTAACAGATCATGATCAAAAACTATTTCAAAATTGCATTTAGGGGGTTTTGGCGGCATAAATTATTTACACTAATTAATATCATTGGCCTGTCTATTGGTATCAGCGCGGCATTGGTTATTTATTTGATCGTTCATTTTGATTTCACGTTTGATAAATTTCATAAAGATGATGACCGTATTTATCGTGTGGTTAGCAACTTTACCAGCCAGGGTGAGTCTAATTATAACGGCGGTGTTGCCGGGCCTGTACCAGAGGTTTTAAAAAGTAAAGTTACCGGTGTTGAATTCACAGCCCCTGTTTTTATACTATCGTATATTAACGTATTTGTTAATAGTAAGGAAGGTGTTCCGGTCAGGTTTAAAAATCAGGACAATATTGCCTGGGTAGACGCCAATTATTTTAAAATATTTAGTTATAAATGGTTGGCTGGTTCAGCAAAAGACGCTCTAATTGAACCTAATAAAACGGTGCTTACTTCTGAGCAGGCTAAAAAGTATTTCCCTAAGCTGGCCTATAACCAGATGATAGGACAAACCGTTACCTATGACACTATAAAAACCACGGTTACCGGTATTGTACAAACACCAACACAAAACACTGATCTTACTTTTCGACACTTTATTTCATACAGTACGGCTACGGCGGTTGCCAATAAATCTTTATCAGATCAGCTACAACTTAACCAATGGGAAAGTACCAATTCTTCTTCCCAGGTTTTTATAAAGCTATTGGCTAAGGCATCACCAACACAAGTGACAAAGCAATTGAACGATATACATCTAAAAAGCAGTCCGCCTAATCCTGCATCAAAGGGATATACACACACTTTTGTACTACAACAATTAAGTGATCTGCATTTTAATAGTAACTATGGCATATTTGATGCGAGCGAACGGGGTGCAGTTAAAAAATCGACCATGTATGGCTTACTTATCATCGCAGCGTTTTTACTGATATTGGGTTGTATAAACTTTATTAATTTAACTACCGCCCAGGCTACGCAACGGGCCAAAGAAATTGGCATCCGCAAAACAATGGGCAGCACACGCGGGCAGCTCACTATCCAGTTTTTAAGCGAAACGTTCTTGGTTACGCTGGTAGCAATTATCATTTCGATGTTGCTAACACCAGTCATATTAAAATTATTTGCTGATTTTATTCCATCGGGTGTAAAGGCAGATTTCTTTCAATTCAACATCCTCATATTCCTTTTACTGCTAACGCTTGGGGTAAGCCTTGCGTCCGGTTTTTACCCGGCAATGATGCTATCTGCTTACAGACCTGTAACAGTACTTAAAAATCAGTCACTTACTGATAACAGCCAGACACGTAATGCGTGGCTGCGTAAGTCATTAACGGTAACTCAATTTATTATAGCTCAATTTTTTATAATGGCCACGGTTTTGGTAAGCAAACAAATTCACTATGCCTTAAATAAAGACATGGGCTTTAAAAAGGATGCCATTATCACCATAGCATTACCCTGGAAAAACAGAACGCCAAGCCGCGACGAGCTTTTTTTCAATAAACTACGTGCCTTACCACAGGTTGCCATGGTTAGTGTAGGCGGAGCATCGCCATCATCAGGTGGTTACAGTTCCACCGATATTACTTATAAGGACGGTAAAAAAGAGATCAAAACTGATGTGCAATTAAAAATGGGAGATGAGAATTATATGGCATTATATAATATCAAGCTTGTTGCAGGCAGGACGTTAGTTGCGGGCGATAGTACTACCGGAGTAGTTATTAACCAAACGTGTGCAAAAACGCTTGGTTTTATTGATCCGCATAATGCTATAGGCAAAACGTTAAGTCGTTTAAATAAAATTAAAACCCCTCTAATTGTAGGCGTGGCAGCAGATTTTCACCAGGCATCATTACGTACACCTATTAAACCTATATTAATTTCTATAAGTAATAAGTATCAAAAAGGCGTAGCCCATATTGCGTTAAAGCCTGAAACAGCAGGCAGGCAGGAATGGAAAACCGCCATAACCGCCATGGAGAAAACCTGGAAAGGAATTTATCCGGATGATGATTTTGACTATCACTTTGTTGATGAAACAATAGCGAAATTTTACAAGGATGAACAACATACCTCAACTTTATTAACCTGGGCCATGGGCTTATCCATATTGATCAGTTGCCTGGGTTTGTTGGGGTTGGCTATTTATACCACTAATCAACGCACCAAAGAGATTGGTGTACGTAAGGTACTTGGTGCTTCGGTTACACAAATTGTAACACTGCTATCGAAAGAGTTGGTATGGCTGATTTTATTGGCTTTTGTAGTAGTAACGCCAATTGCATGGTGGGCCATGAATAAATGGATGCAAAGCTTTGCCGACCACACCCCTATAAGCTGGTGGATATTTGCTTTAAGCGGGGCGGGTATGTTGCTGGCAGCGATAATTACATCAAGCTTTCAAACTGTTAAAGCCGCTGTTGCTAACCCAGTGAAAAGTTTAAGGAGTGAATAATTGTCTGAATTAGAATTTACAGGATTAAGAAATTTAAAGAATTTAAACTAAGCGTATAATCATTGTCATGATAAAAAACTACATCAAAACATCCTGGCGGAATATTAAAAAACACCCCGGTTTTTCGTTAATCAACACGGGCGGTTTAACTTTGGGCATAGCCAGCAGCCTGCTACTGTTACTATATATTTCTTACCATTTAACTTATAATCACCAGTTTAAAAATCTGGATAATATTTATATGGTTGAGAACAACCAGCCGGGCGACGGGAAAACTTACACATTTTCGGCAACGCCCAAATTATTAGCTACCACTATTAAGAGTGATGTTCCTGGTGTAATAGAATCTGTGCGCACTATTGATTATACGGGCGATGGGTTAATCACCTATAATAACAACAGCTATAAAAAAGCAGGCTTATATGCCGAT
>DASWOZ010000356.1:0-2680 GCA_036398535.1 Mucilaginibacter sp.
TTAACTACTTTTGAAGATGCGCCACCCTATTTTATCACCTCTGCCGAATTACATAGCGGCCGTGACGAGATCTTAGCCTTCATCAGCGGCATTAACCAGCATTTTGTAATACCTAAATATAAAAGCTTTGAATCCTGAATGAAAAATGGACCAACAGATACGCACACTTGAACAGCATATTTTACAACAAACCACTAACCCCTCTCAACAGGAGAACTTAGATTGATCATGAAAAAATATCTATCCCTCGTTACATTTTCACATACCATTTTTGCCATGCCATTTGCCTTTATTGGCTTTTTTTTGGCAGTAACCACTACCGATCATCGTTTTGAATGGCAAAAATTGGTGATGATGATTTTATGTATGGTATTTGCCCGCAACTCGGCCATGGCGTTTAACCGCTATCTGGACCGGGACATTGATGCTAAAAACCCACGCACCAAACAACGCGATATACCTGCGGGCCGCATTAGCGCAGCAGCAGCCTTAACTTTTACTATTGTTAACTGCATTTTGTTTATTACGGTAACCTGGTTCATTAACCCATTATGTTTTTATTTATCGCCTATAGCCTTAATTGTAGTTTTAGGCTATAGTGCCACCAAACGTTTTACCGCGCTTTGCCATTTAGTGTTGGGCTTAGGTTTATCATTGGCACCTATCGGGGCGTACCTGGTAGTAACCGGCGCGTTTGCGTTGATCCCGGTATTTTTCTCGCTGGCAGTTTTATGCTGGGTTAGCGGATTTGACATTATCTACGCCATGCAGGATGAAGACTTTGACCGCAGCGAACATCTGCATTCTATTCCCGCTTATTTGGGTAAAGTAAATGCATTAAGGCTATCAACCACTCTGCATATCTTATCGGCTATATTTATTATTATGCCAGTGTTTTTCATCCATCCAAGCTTTTTATACTACATAGGCATTGTATTCTTTTGTTTGATGCTTACCTACCAGCACCGCCTGGTAAAACCTGATGATCTGAGCCGCGTAAACTTTGCTTTTATGACCACCAATGGCATTGCCAGTGTAGTATTCGCGGTTTTCTTTTTGCTGGATAGGTTGATTTAAATTTGATTATGGAAACGGCAGCGGCATTAAATATCTACAGGAATTTTTTAGCGCAATTTGTTGTGTTTAATGAGGCCGAGTGGATCGTGTTTACCCAGCATCTTACCTTTAGCACTCTAAAAAAGAAACAGTTTTTTGCTGTGCCCGATAAAGTATGCGACCAGGTAGGCTTTATTGTTACCGGCTCGATGCGCTACTTTCATATCAAAGACGGACAGGATATTACCGGCTATTTCAGTTTTGAAAATGAATTAGTAAGTTCTTATAAAAGCTACTTAACCGGCAATTTGGGCATTACTTATATACAAGCGCTGGAAGATACAAAGCTGATTAACATTAGTAGAAAAGCTATGGAGCAAATGCTGGCCAACCCCATGCTGGCTTATAAAATGGAACGTTTTGGCCGCCTGGTGGCCGAACATTACCTATGTTGTTATGAAGACCGCGTGGCTTCCTTCATCACCCAAACACCCGAAGAACGTTATCTGCTGTTGTTAAACACCGGCCGCGAAATATTACAGCGTATGCCGCAACATTATATAGCTAATTTTTTAGGCATTACACCTGTTTCTCTTTCGCGGATAAGACGAAGGATATTAACAGTGGCCAGTTAATTAATACAGTTTCGCTGGTATATCTGCATACTTCATTTTCTTATCTTTTGTTAACGTTTTGATTTTCAATCGGGCATACATTTGTATTGAACAAAACTAAAAAGATATGCACACTATATTAGGAGCCGGCGGGCCGGTAGCAAATGCCCTTACCCGCGAATTAACAGATCATAATGAAACCATCCGCCTGGTTAGCAGAAGGCCGATACAAATTACAGGCAATACAAGCTGGGTAAAAGCTGATTTAACAAATTATGCAGAAGTATTGGAAGCTGCAAAAGGCTCAACCGTAATTTATTTATGCGCAGGATTGATTTATGATAAAACCATTTGGCAGCAGCAATGGCCGGTTATAATGCAAAACGTAATTAATGTTACCAAAGCAACCGGAGCACGGCTAATATTTTTTGATAATGTTTATATGTATGGGCTGGTTAACGGGCCGATGACCGAAAACACACCTTATAACCCAGTTAGCGAAAAAGGTAAAGTACGGGCCGCCATAGCCAACCAACTAATGCAGGAAGTAAATACAGGGAATATCCGTGCAAGTATTGCCCGCGCGGCTGATTTTTATGGAACCGATTCGAAAAACAGCTTTCTTGACATGATGGTACTGGATAAATACGCCAAAAAACAAAAAGCGCAATGGATAGGCAATCCAAAGGTAAAACACAATTTTAGTTATATCCCTGATATGGGAAAAGCGATGTACCTGTTAGGGCAAGATCCGTATAGTGATAATCAAATATGGCATTTACCAACTGCCCCACCTTTAACCGGTAAACAATTTATTGAATTAGCTGCCGGCGTATATCATGTTAAACCCCAATACATGGCCATTAATAAACTCCTGCTGTTTATAGCCGGGCTGTTTAACAAGGTAGTAATGGGTACCGTTGAAATGTATTATCAATACAGCCATGATTATATATTTGACAGCAGCAAATTTGAGAAAGCCTTTAATTTTAAACCAACCAGTTACCGGG
>DASWOZ010000357.1:0-1634 GCA_036398535.1 Mucilaginibacter sp.
TGCCATGATATATGCTCAGATAACTTTCATAGCGCGATAGTTCAATTTCGCCATTTTCTAAAGCGGCTAATACAGCGCAGCCAGGCTCATTAATATGGCGGCAGTTTTTAAAGCGGCATTCCGGCATTAAGGCGCGAATCTCCGGGAAATACCGGCCCAGCTCATGTTGCTCAATATCTATAATTCCTAATTCACGAATGCCGGGGGTATCAATTATAAATCCGCCTTGCGGCAATTCAAACATTTCGGCAAAGGTGGTAGTATGCATCCCCTTATCGCTCCATTCAGATACCTCGCCGGTGCGTAGGTCAAGCTTAGGCAGCAATACATTGATCAGGCTTGATTTACCAACGCCCGAGTGTCCGGAGAAAAGCGTTATCTTATCTTTTAATAATTCCTGTATCTGGTCAATATTGGTTCCCTCCAATGCCGAAACCTCGTAACAGGGATAACCTATATTTTCATAAATGGCTTTATAATCGGCCAGTATTTCTAAGCCCTCGCCACTAAACAAGTCAAGTTTATTAAAAATAAGTACAGCAGGAATAGCATAAGCCTCGGCAGTAACCAAAAAGCGGTCAATAAAGCCTAATGAGGTACGTGGCGAAGCAAGCGTAACTACCAGCAGCGCCTGGTCCAGGTTGGCAGCAATGATCTGCGCCTGTTTAGACAGGTTGATAGATTTGCGGATGATATAATTTTTGCGCGTGTGCAGGGTAGTGATAACCCCGGTTCCCTGTTCGGGTTCCATATCAAAATCAACAATATCGCCCACAGCCAATGGGTTAGTAGTGGTGATACCCTTAATACGGAACTTGCCCTTTATGCGGCAATCAAATTTTTGACCGCCGGATGTTTGTACCTGGTACCAGCTTCCGGTTGATTTTGTAATTAATCCCTGCATTCAGGGTGTAAAGTTAGGTAATTAGCAGGTTGTCGAAAAAATAAAATTAAATATGCTTGTTTATTTAAAAATTTAGCATTTATTTTGCGGTGTTAGTAAATGACAATAGCAATGACAAGTAACAGCACCATTATTACAACAATTATTACCACCGGGATAAAACTCGGAGGAAGATAATCGTATGGTGTAAAAATAAAAACCAGATGAACGCCTTCCTCCGACAAAGAGGAAGGCGTTCTTGTTTATAATAATTTAAATGAAAATTTTAAAATTTGGCGGCACGTCCGTAGGATCAGTTAAAAGCATCCAAACCTTATTAAACATTTTAAAAGTTGAAACCGCTGACGAGATGCCGGTTGTGGTACTCTCTGCCATGAATGGGGTAACCAACCTGTTAATTGAAATGGCCGAAAACGCAGCTCAGGGTAAAGAGTTTACCGCTCAACTGGCCGAGCTGGAAAAACGGCATTTTGATGTAGTTAAAAGCCTGCTTTCTGTACAGCACCAAAACCCGGCCTTTACCCGGCTTAAAATTCACTTTAACCAGTTAGAAGATCTGTTGCAAGGTATATTTATCCTGGGTGAGCTAACCCCCAAAACCCGCGATCTGGTATTAAGTTTTGGCGAGCGTTGCGCTACTTTAATGATCAGCAAAATCGCTGCACAGCATTTCCCGGAAGCCATATTTGCTGACGCATCGGAATTAATAAGAACCGACAGCACTTTTGGG
>DASWOZ010000358.1:0-1779 GCA_036398535.1 Mucilaginibacter sp.
GTGTTGCTGGCAGGGGTTATATTTTTAGGGCCGCGCCGTCATACCTACATTTCCCGTATCCATACATTCATGCATCCTGAAATTGCTAATCCTGATAAGTCATTTCAGGCAGACCATGCAAAAATAGCCATAGCCACAGGAGGCATTTTTGGCAAAGGCCCGGGTAAAAGCAATGAAGTGAATTATTTACCCGAGGCATATTCTGACGAAATATATGCCATTATAGTTGAAGAATACGGCTTAATGGGAGGGGTGATATTAATAGGGATTTACCTGTTTTTATTATACCGGTGTATAAAAATTGTAACCAGGGCACCCAAAGCGTTTGGGGCATTACTGGCCGCGGGGCTAAGCTTTAGCTTGACCATACAGGCATTTGCTAACATGGCGGTAGCGGTAGGGTTGGGCCCGGTAACAGGTGTGCCCTTGCCGTTTGTGAGCATGGGAGGGACATCCATGTTGTTTACCAGTGTGGCGTTTGGAATCATATTATCAGTTAGCAGGGATATTGACGAGCCTAAAAAGGTAGTTGTGGGCGAAATCAGAGAAGCGGTTTGATTTCGGATTTGATTGAGATATAAAAATTAAAGAATGGCAAAAAGGATCATAATTAGCGGTGGCGGAACAGGAGGGCATGTCTTCCCGGCTATTGCTATAGCCAATGCTTTAAAAAAGTTGGACCCTGCTACCGAGATATTATTTGTAGGCGCCGAAGGCCGTATGGAAATGGAAAAAGTGCCCGCAGCCGGATATAAAATTATTGGTTTAAATATACAGGGCATACAGCGCAAATCTATCTGGAAAAATATACTGTTTCCGGTTAAGTTGATTAATAGTGTGGTCAAATCATTAAAAATCATCAAAGATTTTAAGCCTGATGCCGCGGTTGGCGTGGGTGGTTATGCTTCCGGGCCGTTATTGTATGCAGCATCATTAAAGGGGATACCTTATTTGATACAGGAGCAAAATGGTTTTGCAGGTATAACTAATAAATGGCTCGGCAAAAAAGCAAAGAAGATATGTGTGGCTTTTGACGGAATGGAAAGATTTTTCCCGGCTAACAGAATAGTAAAAACGGGTAATCCCATCAGGCGTGAGTCTGTTGCGATAGCAGGTAAAGAAACAGAGGCGTTTGGATTTTTTAAATTATCGCCAGATAAAAAAACTATGCTGGTTACCGGCGCAACGCTGGGCGCCGGTACTTTGAACAAAAGTGTTATGGCTGGGTTAGATAAAATATTGGCGGCGGATGTGCAGGTGATATGGCAAACCGGCAAATTTTACTACAAAGGTATTATAGAAAAGCTTGGTGAAGATTACCACCCTAATATTCGTATAGTGGAATTTTTGAACCGGATGGATCTGGCTTATGCTGCATCTGACATTGTGATATCAAGAGCAGGCAGTACTATTGCCGAGTTGTGTATCGTAAAAAAGCCAGCCATTCTGGTGCCTTCGCCCAATGTAGCAGAGGATCACCAGACATATAATGCCATGGCGCTGGTAAAAACCGATGCGGCTATTCTTGTTGCCGACAAAGATGCGGAAAAAATGTTGATAGATACTGCATTGGCATTACTGAACGATAAAGAACAGCAAAAAAAATTAAGCGATAATATTGGCAAAATGGCCATGCCCGATGCCGATGAAGTTATTGCGAAAGAGGTTATCCAAATAACAATTAATAATTAAATCTCGGGGCTCTCTTCAAAGGAGAGAGCCTTTTTTTAAAACAAAAATGGAACTACGCAACATACAACGTGTGTATTTGATTGGAAT
>DASWOZ010000359.1:0-2262 GCA_036398535.1 Mucilaginibacter sp.
CGCCTACATATATCTGGCGCGGGCGACCGATAGGTTCTTTATTTTCTTTCATTTCCTTCCATTGCGCTATCCATCCCGGTAAACGGCCCAAGGCAAACAATACAGTGAACATATCTGTAGGGAAACCTAAGGCACGGTAGATGATACCGCTATAAAAATCAACGTTTGGATATAGTTTACGTTCAACAAAATAAGGATCTTTCAACGCTACTTCTTCCAAGCGTTTGGCAATTTCCAAAACCTCGTCATCAATGCCTAATTTCTCCAAAATATCATCGCAGGCTTTTTTAATGATCTTGGCACGTGGGTCAAAATTTTTATATACACGGTGGCCAAAGCCCATTAAACGGAAAGGATCATTTTTATCTTTTGCCTTATTTATCCATTTATCAGTATCGCCGCCATCTTCTTTAATTTTTTCCAGCATTTCAATTACCGCCTGGTTTGCTCCACCATGCAGCGGGCCCCATAAGGCCGATATACCTGCCGACACAGAAGCATAGATATTAGATTCTGACGAGCCTACAATACGCACGGTTGAAGTTGAGCAGTTTTGCTCATGATCTGCATGCAATATTAATAAGGTATTCATGGCGCTTACAACAACCGGATCAATTTCTACATCTTCGGTAAGCTGACCAAAGGTCATATTTAAAAAATTGGTAACGTAATCATGTTTGTTTTGCGGATACATAACCGGGTGGCCTAATGACTTTTTGTATATCCATGATACAATAGTGGTCATTTTTGCCAGCATTTTAATAATGCTCAGGTTTTGCTCCTCTTTGGTTTGGCTTGGTTTTAATGATTCCGGATAGAATGCTGATAACGAGCAAACCAATGAACCTAACTGCCCCATAGGATGTGATTTTGATGGGAAGCCATCAAAAAACTTCTTCATATCCTCATGTACCAGTGTATGGCGGCTTATTTCGTACTCAAAGTTTTTTAATTGTTCGGTAGTTGGTAACTCGCCATATATTAATAAATAAGCAACTTCAATAAAGGTTGATTTTTCGGCCAGTTGCTCAATCGGGTAACCCCGGTATTTAAGTATGCCTAATTCACCATCTAAAAAAGTTATGGCGCTTTTGGTAGCGCCTGTGTTTTTGTAACCAATATCCAGGGTTACATGACCTGTTAAATCTCTAAGTTTTGAAATATCAATGGCCTTCTCACCTTCGGTACCCTCAATTACCGGAAAGTCATATGTTTTATCATCAATTATAAGTTGTGCTGTTGCCGACATAGATAAATAGTATATGCAACAAATATAAATAAATCTGTGTATTAATAACTGTAAAGATGATTTACCAATTGTAAAAAAATTGTCTTAAAATAATTGGTTAACCAACATCTATCTAATTACGGCTCAATTTCATTTAAATGGTTATTAATGGCGTTAAATATTGTACTGATATTGTTAATCCAGACCGGGGTCAACACAATACTTTTTAATTCGTTCTTATCGCCTCCACCGGGTCAAGTCTTGAAGCAAAATAAGCCGGCACTATACCGGCTATTACGCCAATAGCAACTGATGTGCCAATGCCGATTATTATATTTTTAGCGTATAAAACAATACTAATATCAGCTACCCATTTAACCACAAACGTCCCTAAGTATACCATTCCGAGGCCGATAAAGCCCCCCATCAGGCAAAGCACTACGGCTTCTATTAAAAACTGCAATAGTATAAAGTAATTTTTTGCACCTAATGATTTTTGGATCCCAATAATGTTGGTACGTTCCTTTACCGAAACAAACATAATGTTGGCTATACCAAACCCACCTACCAATATGCTAAACAAGCCAATAATAAGCCCGGCAACATTTACTATTTTGAATAAAATATCCAGTTGATCTGATAGCATGGTAATTTCATTTAATGAAAAGTTGTCTTCCTGGCTGGGGTTTATACTTCTTATAGAACGCATCACCCCTCTCAGATCACCCTCTACATCTGCTAACGGGATGCCTTCTTTACCTCGCACTACTATTTGCGGGCTATATTTTTCATTTTGCACGTCAATAATATTGCGTGTAAAATTTAACGGAAGCAAAATCAGTTTATCATTTGATATGCCTAACATGTCTTCTCCCTGTTTAGCAAAAACACCAATAATGGTAACATACCTGCCCATTACTTTTAATTGTTTGCCCACGCCATCATTGTCTGGAAACAAGTTCTCTGCAACCTCGTTACCTATTAATACCATAGGCGCGCCTGTTCTTGATTCTATATCTGTAAAATATCTTCCA
>DASWOZ010000360.1:0-6317 GCA_036398535.1 Mucilaginibacter sp.
TTTTTAGATACATACCCTTTTAGCGTTAAAGCCTCAATGATATTAAACATGTAAGATTTTTCGATCTGCAGATCACTGCCCAGCTCCTTTTGGGTACAACGCCCGCCTTTGCGACGAAGCAGCATAATAACCTGCAAATGCTGATATCCGTCAATACCTTTAAAACACTTTAGCAAAAATTGATGATATGATTTATGAGCCAGCATTACCTGCAGGCTTAGGTCCTCTCCAAAATTCATAATAACAAATTGAAGCCTGCCTGCCTTAATAAAGGCAGCAGGAAAATGAATAATTAAACTATTTTATGAAAGCTTTGGCTATAAAGCCGGGGGAGGGTATTTAAATAAGCAGCATTCTGCAAACCAGGAACCTTTTACTTACAGGGAAAGGTTTGGTACCTGCCAGGCAGTGAACCAGCAGGTGGTTTTTAATAATTAACGATATACCTAAAAAGCACGAAACAAGAAACAGGCTGATAATAGCAGCCGCTCTGATTTTTAAAGGTGGCCTTGGGGTTACTAAATGTTTGTTTTTAATAAAGAGCCAGCTATTATCATGATCAGCATGCCCAACATGCTCCTGGTGGCATTGTCTGTCATTGCCTATAAGATGCACGGCTGCATGACTTTTATTGCCAAAAAAAAGACTAACAACAGGCACGAAGACAATAATAAATGTTGCGATAAAAAATATAAGCTTTATAAATGCTTTATACATACCTGTGATAAACTATACAATTTACAAATTGATGGATAAAATATTTATTTAACCTATACAATTTGATTTAGTAATATAAATTTAACACAAACTTAATGCACTAATTCATGAAATAATTTAATTAAAAACACTTCGCAATCACGATTGTTAAACAATAGATTAAATTATTAACCACTAAAGAAATATACAATATGAGAAGGTTAAATATCATACTGGCCGCACTTGCCGTGTCAGGAACATTTGAGCTTGCGATAGCAAGTAAAAATGACAGCAGTAAAAATAATAAATTACAGATTGGCGTAACCGACACTGTCCCAACCAAAAAAAAATAAAACTAAGTCAAAAACAACGCCTGCCAATCCAAATATACCAAGTACGCCGGCGCCAACCAGCCCTACCATGCCTGAACCAACTAACCCAGCTGCGCCAACGCCAATCAGCCCTGTTACGCCCACAACGCCGGTGCCTGCACCAACAACACCTGTTAACCCTAATCCTGCCATGCCAACCAGTCCCACAACACCAGTTCCGCCAAATCATTAAGGGATGGATAATATAATTAATAAAAATGCCTTCAGATAATTGAAGGCATTTTTATTTCCGATGGTAGCTATATTGGTAATTCTACATAAGATGGTAGCTATATTGGTAATTCTACATAAAAGGTAGCGCCTTCGCCAATTTCGCTTTCCACCCATATTTTCCCTTTATGGGCTTCTATAATTTGCTTACAAATGGAAAGTCCGAGCCCAAATGATTTTTCGCCTGCGGTGCCCTTTCTGGTGGCATCGGTAAAGGTGTTAAATATTTGATGGTGCAGATCAGCGGGTATGCCCATGCCCCTGTCTTTTACAGCTATTAAAACGGATGCATTCTTCTGTTGTAAGCTAATACTGATCTTACCGCCTATCGGGCTAAACTTAATGGCATTGCTTAGCAGGTTACTGATCACCCTTTCAATTTGCCCTTTATTCATGTTAATGCTTAAAGGATTGGGCAATAATGATAATTCCAGCTCCTGGTTCTTTTTATCTGCATTTACACGCATCAAATGAACGCATTGTCTTATGGTTTCATTAATATTAATATACTGTTTGTGTATGGCCGTATCATCCGGATGAAGATCCGTTTCCAATAATTCATGAATTAGTTTTAATGAGTTTTGAGCCGATTTTTCAATCATACTTAAAATTTGCTCCCCCTCTTCATTCTGTGAGTTTTCTTCCATCAGGGCGTTGGTCAACATCGCTATACCCCCAATAGGGTTTCGCAGGTCATGAGCTACAACCTTTAAAATCCGATCCTTATCGTTATTACTTTTTTCCAGCTCAACCATGGCAAATTCTAACTTATCTTTTTGTTCGCCAACTTCCTTGTTAAGTCGGGTAAGGGCTTGGATATTCTGTTTGCCGCGGATGTAATAATGATATACCAGCGCGATAATGGTTAAAGCCAATATCGCAATTGCTACAGACAACCATAAGTAAATATGGCTTAGCTGATTGTCCTTAGTAAGGGTATCTATTTTTAGCTGCTGCTCCTTCTCTCTTAACTGCTGTAAAATATCGGTTTGAAATGCCTTTTTATTTACCTCATTTACCGAATCACGCATTTGAATGTAAGTTCGGTAGTATTTAAATGCCGAACCCTCATGATGTGTCAGATCATAATATTGCGACATCAACATCAGCCAATCCAACTTAGCACGCTCCGAAGGGTCATGAGCAAATTCGCTTTCTAAATCTGATAGTGTTTTATGCAGTGATTCAAGCTGGTTTCTTTTCAGATAAAGATTAGCCAACTGAACCTGCTCCAGTTGCGCGTCTTTATGATCGCCGTAGGGTTGCAGATTGGTATTTATGCTTTTGATCAGTAACGACTCGGCCGTATCCAACTGATTTTTTTTGTAATACACCTTACCCATGTTGCCATAAATAACGGCATTGGCAACGGCTATATCCTTATCGGTAACCAGGCCAACCAGGTTTTTTTTGATAAAAAAGAGGGCTTTATTATAGTAAAACAGGGCGCTGTCTGATTGATCGACTTTAGTATAGCATAAGGCAGTATTGTTTAATATTTCCTGCATATGCCAGGCATCTCTTTTATTATCCTTACATATTAAATACTCCGTAAAAGCCTGTTTAAAATAATTGGCAGACTGCCGGTATTTTTGCTGACTATACAAAGTCATGGCTACCGCGTAGCTATAATCTTTAAGCTTGCAAACATCCAGGTTTTGTTTGGCAAAAGTTATGGCCCGGTAATAATAATCATATGAGCTATTATAATTATGCAAAGCAAATGCGGTACTCCCTTTTGAAAGCAATGCATAAGCATATTGTTCCGGATAATGCGCTTGCAGGCTATTTTGCTCTAAAACGCTTAGTGCCGAATCGGCATATAGATCACCATTTTTAATATCATCTATAGAAGAATAGTATGTACGTTTCCGGTTATACAGGTAATAACGGCCATAATTGCTTACCTGTTTAATGGTAGCAAAAACCGAGTCGAGATAGGCAATCGTCTCTTTAGGCTTTTCAATATTGTAACGTTTATAGATGCTATCATCCAGATTTTTGTAGAATTTGGCATCGGCGTCATAATCTATAGTCTTATGCCCGCATGAAAATAAAAACACAAAAAAAAGCAATAAACCCAAAATCGAGATCTTAATACAACTATTAGGAGTATTGGGTTTCACTTCACTGAGAATAAAGATTAATTTAACAAAGGTAATCTTTTGGTGTATAACTACTTAGAAAAATGTACTTTAATGCCGGTAACCTGTTTAATGCAACGGGCAGGCTTTTTTTCGTCCTGTACAATTATACGGAATGGGCCATCGCCTGCTGGTAGTGGCTTACCGTCCATTATAGATGCCAGTATAATAGTTCTGTCGGTAAAATCTTTGTCCAGTTCTGCTAAAGCAAAAACAACCTGGTAGCCATCGCTGGCTTCAACAGATATGTACTTGGTCAGGTTTTCACCTTTCAGGTCCTTGCCCATAGTTGCGCCCGCTTTTTGCAATAGTTCAGCCAGTACAACGCCCGAATACGTATGGTCCTTACCATCCCGGTCTTTACGGATAACATCAGTTTGTTTATACTGCTGAAAATCAGCCAATTTTAAATCAAGCGGAGTGGTTACCTCGCCGGTAATTTTAACATCTTGTGCTTTCAATAAAGCCGGACTTATAATTAATGACAGGATACTAAGTAATGCTGTGATGTAGTATTTTTTCATGGTAAATGATTTATTTTTTAGCGGTTAGTTGATGCGGATCTGCAAAACGCGGATCTGTTATAAAAGTATTATCTGTAAGCATATTCAAAAATGCAACAATGTCTTCCTTTTCTTCAGCGGTCAGCTTTAAAGTTTTCCCGTTCTTCTCGTTTGATTCTCCCCGCAAAAAGCTACTTAATGATGCCGATTCGCGAACATGATCGCTGTAATGGTCTACCACTTCATTTAGCGTTTTAAACCTGCCATCGTGCATATAAGGGGCGGTTAGGGCAATGTTACGCAGAGTAGGCACTTTAAACCTTCCCCGGTCAGATGGTAAGCCGGTTAATGTTTCTATGCCTGCATCTTTAGGAATGCTATCCAACCCATTGTTATGAAACAGTTCCATATACGTTTTTGGCCCGCCATGGCAATGCGCGCAGTTAGCGCCCCGTATTCCCTTTTCAGGATCTGGCGCATTCATAAACAGGTTCATGCCCGCCATTTCCCGTCCGGTTGGCTGGTAGGTATTACGCAGGTACTGGTCATAGCGCGAATTACAGGATATAAGTGTGCGCTCAAATTGCGATATAGCTTTTACTATGCGGTCGCTGGTGATGCTTGTATCACCAAAAACCAGTTTAAACAAAACAGGATACCCGGGCATAGCACTTATTTTTTTGACTGAAACCGCCAAAGATTGCCCCATCTCGTGCGGGTTAGTCATCGGGATAAGCGCTTGCGCTTCCAAACCTTCAGCACGCCCATCCCAAAAAAGTCTTCTTGCCCAAAGCAGGTTAACTAATGACATAGAATTACGGGGCGTAGCTACATGATCAAAGCCCTCACTAAACATTTTACCATCAGTAAAGGCTTTATCTTGTTGATGACAACTTCCGCAGGATAACGTATTATTGGCCGACAGGTGCTTTTCATAAAACAACAACCGCCCTAAGTAAACCCCTTGTTTGGTAGTCAGATTATCATCAGGCACATAAATACGATTGCCGAAATTTGCAGGATAAACAAATTTATATTCTCCTATTTCAACAGGGTCAGTAAAGTACCCCCAGCCGGATAAACAGAAAATAATGCCAAATAATAAAAGCATGATCGAGCTTTTACGCCAATGCGTTATATACTGGCATATTAGCGTGAAAGCCCGGTTAAGCTTATTTTTGTTCATTTATTTTGAATCATTAACCAATTTTAATTTAATAGTTATAAATTAAATTGGCAAAAAAGTTTCTACCTTCTTCGGGATAACCCTCTACCAGGGTATAATTTTTATCGAACAAATTATTTACACCTCCCTCAACAGAAAAACCTTTTGCCAGGCCTATATGCGCCTTAACATTAGTCAAATAAAAAGCGCCGGATACAGCGCCATAACTGGTGCTGTATCGTTGCGAATCATATTCTTCTGCAGCCATTATATACAAACTTTTAACAGGCTTATATTCTATTGAGCCAAATACTTTATTTTTTGGCACATCGGTAAAATAAATTTGAGGGCTTGACAGGTTATTACGTACAATACATGCATAATTAGCATTTACCTGCAATTGTGCATTTAAGGTATAGCCAACAGACAATTCGGCCCCGTAATATTCGGCTTTGCCTACATTTTGCGTTTGTGCCAGATAAGTTTTGGTAGTAGCGTTATATTGTACATTGTTTACCGTTTGGATGCTGTTACTGATATTGCTGTAATAGCCCGATGCTTCAATACTTAGTTTTCCTGCTATTAAGGTGCGGTAAGTTAAATCATAATTTAAAGCATCTTCGGCTTTTAAGTTTGGATTGGGGATAGCCGTACCCAGTTTATAAGAATACCTGTCTTTAATAGTAGCAAACCTGGTTTTGCGTGCTACCGAAGCGCTAAGGGCGTTATTACTGTCAAAATCATATTGTATTAATCCCTGCGCGTTCCAGGCCGAGTTATTATTACCCGGCAGATCAGATATAGCATTATTTTGATATTGCTGGGTATAAATGCTTTGCCTATCCATAAAAGCTACCCCGGCATTTACTTTTAAAGCGGAAGTAATGTGGTAGGTATCTTCGGCGCCAATATCAAAGTTGTTATCACCATCGCGAATATTGGGTTCGCCACCTGCAATATCATGCTCACGGTGCATGTCCTGTTTGTAATGGCCCGCTAAGCTGAATTGATTGTTTTTAAAATCCGTGTTTTCAAAAATAATGCTGGTACCCAGGGTATAGTCATTATACACGCTTTTAAATGCATAAGGTCTGGTTATGGTAGTGTAAGTTACATCATCATAACTATCAGTTTCGTTATTAAACTGGTTATAATACCAGCGTGTTTTGATAACATTAGTACTGTTTAGCTTATTATTACTCAAAAA
>DASWOZ010000361.1:0-2319 GCA_036398535.1 Mucilaginibacter sp.
AAAAACACTGTCGGATGGTTATGAAGTTGGCAGGATTGATTTAAAGGTAATTCCATTTGATAGTTTAAAAAGGCTCAGGCTCATAGTTATACCCAAACCCGATAAGCCATTTACCGAGTTGGAAAAGTTTAAGCTGGATCAATACATTATGCAGGGTGGCCGTGTACTTTGGACAATTGACCAGGTAAGCGCCGAGCTGGATAGCCTGCGTGGGCATGGCGGCGAGCAGCTGGCCTTTGCCAAACAGCTAAATTTAGACGATCAGTTATTTGTTTATGGTGTACGCATCAATTACGACCTGATAGCTGATATGAGCTGCACGCAAATACCAATAAGCACAGGTAATGTGGGTGGGCAGGCGCAAATACAATTAGTACCCTGGTTATTCTATCCCATATTTATCCCCATGTCTAAAAACCCGATAGTGAAAAATCTGGACGGCATCAGCAGCGAGTTTGCCAGTACTATAGATATTTTGGATGTAAAAGATATTAACAAAACAATCCTGCTTACTTCTTCCCCATACAACAAAAAGCTAACCGCGCCGCACATGCTTTCATTGCAGGCTATTGAGCAAGAACCCAACCCGAAGGATTTTCAAAGTACGCCAAAAACAGTTGCGGTTTTGTTGGAGGGTAAGTTTACTTCCAACTGGAAGAACCGGCCATTACCTGCTGATTTTACAGAGAAAATTAACGTTTTGCAGCAAAGCAAGCCCACAAAAATGATTGTGATAAGTGATGGTGATGTGTTTAAGAACCAGGTAGCTACAGATGGCTCGCCGTACCCGCTGGGCTTTGATCATTATACACAACAAAATTTTGGCAATAAAAATTTATTGCTCAATATTGCCGACTACATGACGGACGATTCGGGCCTGATTGCTTTGCGTAATAAAGAGATACAGCTACGCTTATTGAACCGTGCCCGCATCCGGAATGAGAAATTATTCTGGCAAATAATTAATACTACAGTGCCTTTGCTTTTAGTGTTAATATTTGCTATTTTTCAACATTATATGCGTAAGCGAAAGTATGCTCATTAAATTTTATACTTTTGATTAGCTAATTACTTAAAATATATATGAGATTTATTGTTTCCACATCAACATTATTGAAGCAGTTACAGGCTGTAAGCGGTGCATTAAGCAACAGTACCGTACTGCCTATACTGGAAAACTTTTTGTTCGAAATTAAGGATGGAAACTTAACCATTTCTGCAACCGACCTGCAAACCAGTATGACCACTTCTTTAACCGTTGAGGCTAAAGAGAACGGGCGCATTGCTATACCGTCGCGCATTTTGTTAGACACACTGAAATCATTACCAGAGCAGCCAATAGCTTTTTCGGTTGATGATACCACATTTGCCATTGAAATTAATGCCGGTGACGGAAAATATAAGCTAAGCGGTGAGAATGGCGAGGATTTTCCTAAAATACCAGTAGTTGAAAACGCATCGTCTGTAAACTTACCGGCATCTGTTTTGGCAGAAGCCATTAACAAAACCATATTCGCGGTAAGTAATGATGAGTTGCGCCCGGCCATGACAGGTGTTTATTGCCAGTTATCCAGCCAGTATTTAACGTTTGTTGCTACTGATGCGCATAAATTGGTACGTTACCGCCGTTTGGATGCTAAGGCAGATAGCACGACTTCGTTCATACTGCCTAAAAAAGCATTAACGCTGCTAAAATCAGCCCTACCTACGGATGATGTAAATGTATCTGTTGAATATAACAGTACCAGTGCGTTTTTTAAATTCAATAATATTAACCTGGTTTGCCGCTTAATTGACGAGCGCTACCCGGATTATGAAGCGGTGATCCCGTTAAATAATCCCAATAAACTGAGTATTGACCGCCAGTCGTTTTTGGGATCGTTGAGCCGTGTGGCTATTTATGCTAACAAAACAACACACCAGGTTAGGTTAAAAATAAATGGCAGTGAGTTAAATATCTCATCAGAGGATATTGACTTTGCAAACGAGGCACATGAGCGTTTAACCTGCCAATACGAGGGCGAGGATATGGAAATTGGCTTTAACGCAAGATTTTTGATAGAAATGTTAAAGAATTTAAATTGCGAAGAAGTATCTTTGGAAATGTCTACCCCTAATCGTGCCGGATTATTACTACCACAGGGAGGCGATGAGAACGAAGATGTGCTGATGCTGGTAATGCCGGTTATGCTTAATAATTAATATTTGCTATCTTTAGTCCTATGAGACTAAAAAAAATAATCTTAACAAGCTTGTTTATTATAACAAGCTTGTTTTTTTATGCGCAAAGCGGTACAACAATTGTAGATAGCATTATAT
>DASWOZ010000362.1:0-2059 GCA_036398535.1 Mucilaginibacter sp.
GGGTTGCGAACATGGCTGCATCTATTGTTATGCCCGTAACAGCCACGAATATTATGGCTTTAGCGCGGGATTAGATTTTGAAAGGAAAATAATTGTAAAACGCAACGCGCCTCAATTATTAGAGCAATACTTTAACAAAAAAAATTACCAGCCGGTAACCATCCTGCTATCAGGCAATACGGATTGTTACCAGCCTATTGAGCGCCGGTTAAAAATAACCCGTGGTTTATTGCAAGTGTTTCTGCAATATAAAAACCCGGTAAGCATCATCACCAAAAATAACGTGATTTTGCGCGATATGGATATTATTACCGAGCTGGCTAAACTGAACCTCATCCACGTTAATGTATCCATTACCTCTTTAAACGAGCAGCTTCGCCAAAAGCTGGAACCACGTACCGTAACGGCAAGCGGCAGGCTTGGCGTGATACAAAAACTATCAGAAAAGGGGGTGCCCGTACGGGTAATGGCTGCGCCCATCATCCCCGGGTTAAATAGTAACGAAATCCCTGATATTATCAAAGCATCGGCAGATAGGGGCGCCTTATCCGCAGGATTTACTATTGTGCGCTTAAATGGCAGCATTGCCGAAATATTTACCGACTGGATAAACAAAGCTTTCCCAGACCGGGCCGAAAAAGTGTTAAATATGATCCGGGCCTGCCATAATGGAAATTTAAATGACAGCGAATTTGGCCGCCGCATGAGTGGCGATGGGCAGGTGGCACAATCTATCCACCAACTATTTAAAATGGCCTGTAACCGCTTCTTGGCCGGCCGGGAAATGCCGCCTCATGATTATACATTATTTGTGCCTAAAGGGGGTAAGCAAACAAGTATGTTTTAAAATTTATTAAGAAGCAGATCTGGCTTTTCTATGTATTATTAATAGTTCAACTAAAATTGCGATACCAATGCCAATTGTATAGCTTAACAAATCTCCCCACATAAACACCTCGCCTAATACTAACCTGCCAAATAAGGTATGCCTAAGCTGGTTAATCCACGCCGCTTTATATAGCTGGCTAAATTCTATCAAATAACAAAACGCCAGGCTTGCCATTACCACCCACCGGCTATTTTTATTTACAAACAAAAATCTAACTATAAAATACACATTGGTTGCCCATAATATATCGCCAATAAATAATGGGATTGCAGCATAATGGCGGGATAGCAATCCAAGTGTCATAGTTATAAAAATTAATGCAATCCATATGAAGCGTGATTTCGACATAGTTAAATGTAGCCTATTTTACATTAACAACAATCATACACTCTCGTAAATGGCGTGCGGGAAAAGGGCGTAAACAAAAAAGCGCCTTTCGGGCGCTTTTTCAAATATAAAATATGTTTGTAATTAGGCTGTAGCTGTTTCGGCTTCTAAAGCCATTTGCTCATCAACTAATATACGTCCGCAATGCTCACAAACAATGATCTTTTTACGTTGACGGATATCAGACTGGCGCTGAGGTGGGATCTGGTTAAAGCATCCCGAGCATGAATCACGCTGAATAGTAACAACAGCAAGGCCGTTTTTAGCATTTTGGCGTAAGCGGTTGTAAGCAACCAACAGGCGCTCGTCAATACTTACCGTTGCTTTTTCAGCTTGTGCGGTTAATTCTGTTTCTTCTTTTTCAGTTTCAGCAGTAATGGTGCCTAACTCCGCTTTTTTAGCGTCCAGATCACTTTTACGGGCTTCCAAATCAGCAAGCGCTTTTTCGTAAACCTGGGTTTTGGTAGTTATTTCAAATCCGTACTCTCTGATCTTTTTCTCACTAACCTGTATATCTAACCCTTGTATTTCAATTTCTTTTGAAATTGCGTCATACTCGCGGTTGTTTTTAACCTCGTTAAGTTGAGTTTCGTATTTTTTAGTATTAGCCTGTGCTTCTTTGATCAGGTTTTTACGGGTAACTATATCATCCTCCAGATCGTCCAGTTCAGATTTAATTTTCTGAATACGGGTTTCAAGGCCGGCTACATCATCTTCCAAATCTGCAACTTCCATAGGTAATTCACCTCTAACCTGGCGAATTTTATCAATCTTGGTGTGGAT
>DASWOZ010000363.1:0-6025 GCA_036398535.1 Mucilaginibacter sp.
TTGCTTAAATATTCGGCAGGCTCAATGCCTTCAGGTTTATAAACCAGTAGCTTATGGCCGCCACCAGGGCAAACAATAATAGCCGTGCCGTTGGCTTTATCCTTTGGTGGCATAAAAACAGTAAGCGATGGGTTGTTAATGTTTTTGGCCCAATAATCTTTGGCCTGCTCTGGTACGTCTTTCAGTTTTTCAAATCCTGGCGCGCCTTTCTCCCATAATGGAATCACGGTGGTTTGAGCTTTGGTATTTACAGACAGCAACAAGCACATTGCAGCCATAGCATAGCAGATCAGTTTTTTTGACATGAAGATAGGTATTGGTTTATAATAGTATAAATATAATCTATCTGTACAATAAAAAGCAATTTCGTTGTCCGTTAATCAGCACGAACGTTTTTAACCACGAAAATTCTGTTAGGCTAAAGCCGCAGTTCATATTTTAGCTTCCGTCACATTTATGTGACGGCAATGAATATGGGTATTATTTATTGCCGTTGGTTTTAACTAAACGGAAGATCTTATTATTTATCCCGCGCTTAATTCATCATAAGCGGCGGATAGGCTGCCTTTAATGCCAGTTCCCTGCCAGTCGGTTACGCCGGGTATGGCTGTGGCGCTTGTAATATCATCTTTGGATTTACCCTCTTTAATACCTGCCTGCACAAATATTACCAGTTTCTCCATATAGTTTTGCATGGCTTTAATATCATCCATATTGCCGGTGACTTTCTCCGGGTCAAAGGCATGGCCAAATACAAATAAGGTGTTTTTGTCAAATTGTTTTTGTGCATGCGCTAACACAACGGCCCAGTTTCTTAATGATGCGCCTGCGCTTCGGTCAACAATGGGGTAGCGGCGGTTAAATACCAGGTCGCCGGTGTGTACAATGTTGGCATTCTCAAAATGTATCATGGCATCGCCATTGGTGTGGCCAGGTCCCCAATAATGGGTATGGATGGTTTCGTCGCCCACTTTAACTTTCCATTCCTTGCCAAATGTTGTGTCCGGATATAATTGTTTATCCTCGTTATTAGCTTTAACAGCCGCGTTTTTTTGATTGATCAATGAGTTTTCATGGGCGGCTACATTTTTAGCCAAACCTTTAAACGCGATGTTTCCGCTGGTATGATCTGCATGGTGATGTGTATTGATCAACCAGGTAAATGGTTTGTCTGATTGCTTTTGCAGTTCGGTAATAACATGCGGTGCAGTATCCGGAAATTCCGCATCAACCACTACAATACCATCTTTGTTACTTAACCAGGCAATCGTGCCGCCTCTTTCTGTAAATATGCCCATATTATTACGCAGCGATTTAAACTGGTAAGCAGGGTCGGCAAGTAAAGATGCGAAGCTTTTTTTGCCCAAAAGCGTTAACGCACCGGCGGTGATGGCAGTATTTTTTAAAAAATGTCGGCGTTGCATGGTTTAAATTTTTATTTGAAGTTAAATAATTGTGTTGAGAATAAAGCAATCAAATAAATATACGGACCTGATTGTGTTGAGGTTGCTTGTCAGGGAAATCGCTTTTTTTAATACACCCTCTTTACGCCTATGGCGTAAAGAGGGTGGTCGAGCGAAGCAACGACCGGGTGAGTCCTGATGAAGCGATATACCGTTAATGCCTGCTCTCTAATCTTTTTGATCTTATTCAAAGATCATTCATCTCAAAGTATAATTTTTGCTACAATAGTATTTTTTAAAACAATTTAAAACCGTTTACTATTATTATTCCAATTTTAATATTGGCCGGCAGATTTAATAAGATGACTAAGAGCTTATTTGAAATTTATTTAACAACGTCATTGTTAGCGATAAGCATGGTAATCTCTTACGCACACTTGCACACTTCCCCGCGAGCCATTGCGAGGAACGAAGCATAAGCTATTATACATGGCAGAGCAACTACAAGCACCCAAAGATGAAGTTTACCAGTTACGTTTATTGGTAACCGGTGCATCGCCAAACTCAATACGCGCCATAGCCAACATAAAAGAGATATGTGAAACATATTTAAAAGAAAATTACGAATTGGAAATTATTGACATTTACCAGCAACCTCTTATAGCGCAAAGTGAACAAATACTGGCATTGCCATTACTGATAAAAAAAGCACCCGGAGTTGAACGCCGGTTAATAGGGGATATGTCAAACAAAGAAAGAGTACTGAGAGGACTTGGTTTAAGTTGATATTAAATGGATACCGCAAAACCTACATATGAAGAATTATTAAATGGAGCCAATGAACTTCGTTTGCAGTTAGAGGAAGCTAATGACACCATTGAGGCTATCCGTACCGGCCAGGTGGATGCGCTTATTGTAAAAGGCCAGGACGGGCATCAGCTTTATACCTTAGAAACCGCAGATCAAACTTACCGTATGTTCATTGAAAAGATGAACGAGGGTGCGGTAACGCTTAATCGGGGTGGTGTTATTTTGTACAGTAACTCGCGCTTTGCTGCCATGGTAGGGGTGCCGCTGGAAAAAGTGATTGGGTTAAATTTTGACAGTTTTGTACCCGAACAATATAAAGATAAGTTTGCGCTGATAATTAACAACGGATGGGAAAGAGAGTGTAAAGAAGAGTTGTTTTTGATTAATAAGAATGATGATTTTACTCCCTGTCTTTTATCGTGTAATACTTTGGAGTTGGATGGAAGTATCGCCTTAATTCTGATACTTACGGATTTAACAGTCCAAAAAGCGACAGAAAAGCAATTAAAGTTAAAAAATGAAGAATTAGAAATTGCGCACAACGCCACTGAAAAATTAAATGATGAACTGGAGGATACGGTAAAAAGCCGGACGGCCGATTTGCTGATCAGCAGAGAGCATTTTAGGGTATTGTCTGACAATATTCCACAAATGACCTGGACTAACCTGCCCGATGGAGAGTTTAATTTTTACAATCAGCGCTGGTATAAATATACAGGGTTGGATTTTGGGCAAACTAAAGATTTTGGATGGCAGGCTGTTGTACACCCGGATGATTTGCCCTTAACTTTAGAACGATATAAGAAGGCTTTACAATCGGGTAATGTATTTGAGGTAGAGAACAGATATAAAAGGGCGGATGGTAATTATCGCTGGCATTTAAACCGGGCCATTCCTTTACGTGACGATAACGGGAGAATTTTATTTTGGGCAGGTACAGCAACTGATATTGAAGATCAAAAAAGAGAAATGGAACGTAAGGATGAGTTTATTGGCATTGCCAGCCATGAACTTAAAACGCCTTTAACCAGCTTAAAAGGATACTTACAATTAATTAGCTATAAAAAAGAAAGCCTGCCGCCGGTTGTAAAACAATACATTGATAAGGCCACTATAGCCTTAAACAAATTGCAGCGCCTGGTAAATGATTTGCTTGATGTAAGTAAAATACAGGCCGGGAAATTAGAGTATGCGGTTGCCCCCCTTAATTTGACGGATATGGTTAAAGCCGGTGTAGAAAACGCGCAGCATATTTACCCAAGTTACCAGTTTGAAATTCGTGACGGCGAGGACATTTTCATTACAGGAAATGAAGAACGTTTAGAGCAGGTATTTATGAACCTGATCAATAATGCAGTAAAATATTCGCCGGTAAACAGGAGGGTAGTTATTGACGTTTCAAAGCAGGGAGGCATGGTACGGGTTTCTATTACCGATTTTGGTATTGGCCTGTCTGATGAGCAAAGGGAGCGTATATTTGAACGGTTTTACCGGGTAGAAGATAAAATGCATATGTCAAGCGGTTTGGGTATGGGCCTGTATATCTCGCAGGAGATCATCAGCAATCATAACGGCATAATTGGGGTAGATAGTAAATTAGGTAAAGGCTCTACTTTTTATTTTGAATTGCCATTGGCGTAAGGTGCATTATCAAGTGTCATTGCTGAGGAACTAAGCAATGAACACTTGGGGATAATAACAGAAAAGGCCATCCTTGCAAGGATGGCCTTTTCTGTTATTATTATGCTTGATTATTGAACTCCGCCCATAATGCCGGCAAACTTGGTTCCGTAATCTTTTAACTGTGCCTGCAATTTATTGTATAACGCGGTTTGATGGCCATCTTTTGCAAAGTCGGCCATGCCATTTATCATTTGAATGCTAAATGCTACATCGCGAGGGTTTAAAGTGCCTACATTGCCTTGTAACAAGGTGTAATAATAATCCAGCTGATCTGTAAGGTAGTTATCAATGCTGTTTACAAACTTGCTTCCCAAGGCAATATCGTGTACTTGATAGGCTGTTTGCGCCAGGAAAAATTTACTATTGGCCGTACGGATGTCAATATCCAGATCAGGCAATTCCTGGTCATACTTGTGCAATACTTTTACAGCCAGCTCAGGGTGCCCGTCTTTGATTTCACTTTGCGCAAGATCCAGGAAAGTAGACATCATTACCGGATAAAACATAGTGGTCGACTCGTGATCCAGGTAACGTGCATTTTTGAAATTGCCAAATTTAAATTTGTTCATCACGTTATCATACATCACTTTGGTATTCACTTTTTCAAGCTGATCCCTAACCGAAGTATCCGGTTTAAGCGGCATTAAACGATAGGTAAAGCCTTCTTTATATAAATAGGGTTGTAAGCCAATCATGTTTTCGCCACCCACTGTAACGGTAAAGCATATAGGCCTTTTCCAGTTATTGTGTGCCAATATATCCATCATGGCCAGGTTATCCTTCATTACGTAGTTGCCGGTGTATTTAAACTTCAGCGTATCAGCAATGTTGGCTCTCTGATCGGCAGATACTACATTGTTTTGCATCACCACATCTGGATTAGCACTAATTTTTAGTGCTTTGGTTGGCAGATAGTTGGCATAGTCACCACTTTGATACTGTACCATGGTCCGCCTGTCGTCAGACGTGATAAAATCAAATACATCTTTCACGTCAATGTACCCCGGTATTTTAGCGTCATTAAAATAGATCGCGTCGCGCACCCCGTCTTTATATTTGTCAAAAGGCATGGTAATAGGCAACGGTTCAGATTCATTCATTTTACGCTGCATCTGTTTAATATACCAATCGCCGGTAAATAAGCTCAGGTTAACAATACGTACATCCGGGCGTATATTTTCAACCTCCTGGTCATACCATAATGAATAGGTATCATTATCGCCATAGGTAAATAAAATGGCATTAGGCGGGCAGGAGATAAGGTAATTATAAGCCATATCATGCGGTGTCCATTTGGTTGAACGGTCATGGGCCTTCCATTCTTCTTTAGCTAATACTACCGGCGCGGCCAGTAAGCAGATAGCTGTAGCCGCGTAAGCAGCGGTTTGGGCCGTTAGCTTTTTCCTTGCAAACTCGGCTATGCCAATTACGCCCAGGCCTATCCAAATGGCAAAAGCGTAAAACGAACCAACGTACGAATAATCTCTTTCGCGGGGTTGTATATGTTCCTGGTTAACGTATAATATAATAGCCAGGCCGGTAAAAAACCATAACAGGGCTACAATTAAAGCGTCTTTCCTTTTTTGTTTAAAGTGGTAAAACATACCAATCAAACCTATTATTAATGGCAACCCGAACAGGGGAGTATAGGTGGTGCCGTTTAAAACATTTTTAGGTAAGTGCCTTGAGCTGTCAAAATAACCAGTGGTCCAGTCGCCATCAACATAGCCATGAAAACCGCCCATCTGCTGCTGTCCATCCATATCATTAACCCGGCCCACAAAATTCCAAAAAAAGTACCTGAAATACATTTGATAGGTTTGCCAGCTTAAAAACCAGCCTATATTAGTGGCAAAGGTAGGGCTGTCTTTATCACCCATTTGCATCCATTGCCTGTAAAACTGCGGGTCTTGCCCTTCCTGGCTCCACATACGCGGAAAAATGGTGGTTCTGTCGTAAACATAGTTTTGCTTTTTACCAACCACTTCATATTGCGTTGTGCCCTTACGGTAAATATTGCCGCCTTCGGTTTGGTCAATGATTTTCGAATCGAAATATGGGCCGGTTACCAATGGGGTAGATCCATACTGATCGCGGTTTAAATAACTATTAAGGGTAAAGGCATTATC
>DASWOZ010000364.1:0-4717 GCA_036398535.1 Mucilaginibacter sp.
ATATCCTCAACACGGATACGGTTAAAATCAAAGATCTGGCAGCGCGAAAGTATGGTAGGTAATATTTTATGCTTTTCGGTAGTAGCTAATATAAAAATAGCGTAGTGGGGCGGCTCTTCCAGCGTTTTCAGGAAAGCGTTAAACGCTGCCTGCGATAGCATGTGCACCTCATCAATAATATACACCTTATAACGCGCGCCTTGCGGCGGTATACGCACCTGCTCAATCAGGCTGCGAATATCATCAACCGAGTTGTTTGACGCGGCATCCAGCTCATGGATATTAAATGAATTTCCGTTTTGGAATGACTTGCATGAATCACAAACCCCGCAAGCCTCGCCATTGGGCTGCAAATTGGTACAGTTAATGGTTTTTGCCAGGATGCGGGCACAGGTTGTTTTACCCACCCCACGCGGGCCGCAGAATAAAAACGCCTGCGCCAGCTGATTATTTTTAATAGCATTTTTTAAAGTGTTGGTTATATGTTGCTGACCAACAACGGTTTCAAAAGTAGCCGGGCGGTATTTGCGTGCCGAAACGATAAAATTATCCACAGCTACTAAGATAGCAACAAAATAGCGATGATAAAATAGGAAGGTATTTAATAATACCGTCAATTTTACCTCATCTGCAGGTCAAAGCAATTATACGTTTAATACGGTACCATAATTTTGGTAAATTTGCGTACTATAGGTCCTTAACAATCAAATGGTGCTTCCGCAATTTTCAAACAATCCTCTCCAATTCCGGCTATCCTTTCATAAGGTGATTGAAGGGCTTGAACAAATTGCGCTAACCGATATCGGCTGGCATGGCAAACATGCTCAATCGTTATTAGAGAAAGTAGCGGAGCATCCCGAATTAAAAGATGGCATTACCGACATTAAACAGTTGGAAGAGGATGAGCAATTGATTGCTGATTTGTTGGCTGAGCTTTTCCCGGCAATACTAACTCATAACGAAATTAAAGCTGTAAGCATTCCTTACCGGGGTTTAATTTTCAATCAGTCGGAACGGTTTAAGGCTATTTTAAAAGATGCCGGGCCGGAATTTGAGATTAACATCCGCGATTTTGATGACCACCAGTTTTATGTATTAACCTGTTGTATTATCCTCAATCAATTTTACGGCACCAACCTTGATTTTGCAAAACCTTTGTTTTATGATATTCCGACTGCCGGGGGACTTATTAAACATTACCGCATTTTATATAATGCCGACTTTGTAGAAATTATCCCTACAGAAAATGCCATCAAATTAACCCCGGGCGATATTAAATTGCTAATGGATAATTATGATAACCTGGCGCTGTGGAAAGAAAAATTTCCGGAAGGAAGCTGGATATTAAAGGGATTCACCATCATGACATTGATTGATGTCACGGTTGAAAATGCCCTGTCAATTTTAAAAAGTAATTTATTGGGTACGGCACCCGCGCCCGACCTGCAACAAAACCTGGTATCCATTTTCAGGTCTATTTTCAGGATAGCGGATATGCAAATTGGGTTTACCTCTTTTAACCCCGAAGACGGCAAGTTTAACAATGCGCCAACCGGGCAAAAGTTAAATAGCTTTTTATTACCCAATGAGCACGAAAAATACTGCGAACAGGTACTTTGCGACGCTTCGTATGAAAACATTATTAAAGCTCATACCTACTTTACCGTTTCTGATGTATCGGCATTTGTTAAAGAAAATCCGGATAATTATTTGGGTAAACACTTTAAGTCACAAAATATAGAAAGCATTATTTTGGCACCGGTAGTTAAAGATGGCGTGTTACTGGGTGTTTTAGAGCTGGTTTCGCCAAGGAGCCGGGAACTTAACAGTGTTACTGCCAACAAGCTGGAAATTGTAATGCCATTTTTAGTTGATACGCTGGATCGGAAGGTTAATGAAATGCAAAACAGGATACAGGCCGTAATACAGGATAATTATACCACCCTGCACCCAAGCGTATACTGGAAATTTAAACGTGAAGCCATAAATTATATTCAAAGCCTGGAAACAGGATTAGTATATACCTTAAAGCAAATTGTATTTACCGATGTATACCCGCTTTATGGACAGGTTGATATTAAAGATTCCTCTATCACCCGTAACCTGAGTGTTAAGAATGATCTTTTAAATCAGTTAAATCAACTCATCTTAATAGTTGAGCAACTGCATTCATCTAAATTAGCAGCAGCCACCGAGCAACACCTGTTAGATTTAAAAACGTTTGTTATTGAACTTGATGCAGATATTAAAGCAGATACGGAACAATCTATTCAGCATTACCTGGAAACCCATATTTACCCCATACTTAGCCCGGCTAATCATTACAGCAAGGTGCTTACAGATGACATTGCCGACTATTTTAACGAAGTTGATGCTTTAACCGGCGGGTTTCATAAAAACCGCCGTGATTACGAAAAAACGCTGTCGCTGGTAAATGAAAAACTGGTAAACATACTGGATAAAAGGCAAGCCGAAATACAGGAATATCTACCCCATTATTACGAACGATTTAAAACCGATGGCGTTGAACACAGCCTTTATATTGGCTCTTCTATTTTACAAAACAAGCAATTTAAACCTATTGATCTGCGCCGTTTAAGGTTATGGGAACTATTAGTCACCGCCGAAATGGAAATTGCCCAACATCATTTAAAACCCATACTTCCATATCATTTGGATGTAGCTTCGCTTATTTTGGTTTTTAGTGCCTCCATCTCTATTCGCTTCAGGATGGACGAAAAGCATTTTGATATTGATGGCGCTTATAATATCCGTTATGAAGTGATCAAAAAACGAATTGATAAAGCTTATGTTAAAAATACCAAAGAGCGTATAACCCAACCCGGAAAAATCACCATTGTATATTCAGGTATCGAAGAGGAAGAGGAGTATATGCATTATCTGCAAATTTTACAACGTGGCAAATTGCTGACCGATACTATTGAACATTTTGAAGTAGAAGATCTGCAGGGCGTTTCCGGATTAAAAGCAATGAGGGTTGCCGTTTTGTATGATGAAAATCCGCGTACACATAGAACATTAATCTACGATACCTTTTATCAGCAATTATAACAGCATCAAGTTCTGTGAGGATTTGAAGGGTTATGGCCATCATGTTCGCCCACATGTCATTACAAACCAAGGCCATGCCATAGAATTGAGCGGTGAAGCAACTCTGGCTCCTCAATGACAAAATTTTGTTCTTATATTTCCCCTTCTCTCTTCCTGAAAAACCACTCTGCACTTAACAGAGCCAGGATAAGTATAAAGATCCATTTTACGTCGATCATATCGCTGTAATGCTTGTCTTCATAAACCAGGGTTTTGATGTTCTCGTTCTTTTTGATCAGGTCAGCTAAGCGGTTAATTTCTGTTGGTTTTAATACCGCACCGCCGCTTTCTTTAGCTATATTCCTTAACAATTGATGATTAGCCGCACTTTGGCGAAGCTCTAAATTTAACGGCTTAATAGTTAGCTGCCCGGTTGCATTATAGGAATGATTACCCAGTATGGTGCCTGCATTATAAGTATACTCACCAACAGGTAAAGCCCCGGCATTTAACTGGTAAGCTGCCCCGTTTTTACTAAACAAAAAATTAAAGCTTTTGCCATTGCTATTTTTTAGCTCAATTTTTACATCAGGCGTATTAACAGGTTCAAGTGCGTCATTATATAGTTCGGCATTGATCAGTACATTTTCGCCTTCATCAAATATGTTTTTGGCTGGATATACCCTAAAGCGCTGCCCGTTGGCATTAGCAGTAAGGTATTGCACACTCTGGCTAAACAGTTCTTCTAACGCGTGATGATTGCCGTAATTTTCAAACTCGGCCAGTTGCCAGCGCCAGAGCCCCTCGCCGGCAAGTACGGCTATGCGTTTGCCGTTGTCATCACCAAACGCTAATAAAGGATAGGTGGTTTGTACGGTGCCTATACGTTGTTTAAATAATACACCGTTGGCAGTACTTGTGCCGTAATTGCCAAATGGTGCCAATAACGGCGGTAATTGCCCTATTTTTTTCCAGGTAGAATCTGACAGGGTAAAAGAAGTAAATGCCGTAACAGGCTGCGGAAACACTTCCTGTATCTCCTGCATGCCGGGAATTATCCTAAGCAGTTTTTCCTGGTAATTTAAACTCTGCAAGTCGGCTTGCGCGCCGGCTATATACCATAAAGGCGTTTTACTCTTTAAAAAATCTCTTAATAAACTATAGCTATTGGCAGATAGCTGGTATAGTACAGCCAGGCTATAATCACTTAATTTAAGTGTAGCCAAATCACTTACCAAACTGGCTTTAACCTCGTAATTTTTATTGCTCTCAATAGCTTGTTTAATAACGCTTATATCCGGATGGGGGCCATCATAAAGCAATAATATTTTTTGCTTTACGTCCAGCACCTCTATGTAAATAGTTTCCGTATTATTTTGGACAGACAGCTCATTTTTAACCGGCGTTATGCTGATATTGAATTTTCGTAAGCCTTTTCTGTCCGCATTCAGCTTTACAATAACCACCTTTTTGAAAGCATCAGAATTGGCAGGTATGTTTTCTGAATGTACCTGTTTCCCGTCTTCGGTTACGTTTAAATACATTTGCTCGCCCTTACTTTGGTAAGCTTCGGTTAAAACTTCTATCTCAAAATCATTACCTAAATAGGCGGTTTTATTATAGTTTACATTGCTAACCAGCAAATCGCGTTTTGGGACGGTATCGC
>DASWOZ010000365.1:0-2398 GCA_036398535.1 Mucilaginibacter sp.
AACGCCCGGGCCACTGAGCCGGGCCCGGACGTAATAGCAGGCTTTATAACGGCCATATTGCGTCTAAACTGCATAATGTCTAAGCCATTGGTTGGATTCACAGCCCGAATCAACACCGCATGCGGCTGCCCTTCTACAGAAGTTACAACGTTAAACATTTCATGAATACCGTAACAAAGATAAACATACGCTATACCGCCTTGCTCAAACATGGTTTTAGTGCGTGGGGTTAAACGATTTCCATATGCGTGAGATGCTTTATCAATTATCCCGTTATAGGCTTCTGTTTCAACAATATATCCACCAGTAATTTTATCATTAATACAAGTGAATACATACTTGCCCAACAGCTCTTTGCTGATTTTAATTACATCATTACGTTCATAAAATGACTGAGGTAGTTTCATTACTTTTTTAAGATCCCCTTCAATAATTTATTAACCTGTTTAGCTTTATCAAATACCATAATGTGCGTGCCGCCTTTAACTATGGTAGCATCTTTAATTTTTTTGCAAGAAAAAACCTTGTCCTTATCGCCTATAATTTGATAAACATTTTTGGGTATAATTTCATTATTCCACTTTAAAACGGCGGTCATTGCCCATCTTAAAAATTTTGGTGAAGAATTTTTGAGCATGTCCTTAAACAACCAACTATCGCCGGGGTCCATCCTTCCAAAAACCAGTTCGATCATAAACCCTAATGAGGTATATAATTTTTTAGGGACAAATTTATAAACCGGCATTTTACGGAACCAGTTAAAATAATCGGGCGCTTCATGAATTGTTTTAATGCTGGAGATTAAAATAACTTTATTTAGTGGCACCTGCTTGGCAATTTCTATGGCAATCATCCCACCTAAGGATGTACCAATTACCACCGAATTTTCAAATATATGATATTGGTGTATAAGCTTTTGAGCATAAGTTGTTAAAGTATCAAGTTTATTAGGCTCAATCCAATCTATAGGAGTAACATCGTGTTCATGCAGGTCAATATTATTGTAAAGCCGGGTATCTGCCCCTAAGCCGGCTATTAAAAATATCTTACTCATTAAAGTTTACCAGCTTTACTATCCGTTCCAGGTATCCAGCGTCAATAGTATCAAACTTTGCTAAATCCTCGCTATCCACATCTAATACGCCAACCACTTCATTGTTATGAAACAATGGGACAACAATTTCAGAACGGGATAATGAACTACAGGCAATATGCCCGGGAAACTCGTCTACATCAGGTACGATTAAGGTTTCGGCATTTTGCCAGGACGTACCACAAACACCCCTACCTTTGGCAATACGCGTACAGGCTACAGGCCCCTGAAACGGACCTAAAACTAATTCGCCGTTCTTAACTAAATAAAACCCTACCCAAAACCATTTAAACTGCTCTTTTAACGCGGCACAAATATTAGCCAGGTTAGCAACCAGATCCGGCTCGCCGGATAGCAATGCTTCTATTTGTGGTAGTAAGGATTGGTATTGTTCTTTTTTATCTGCTGAGGTAGCAATTTTTAGATCTTCGGCCATATAACAAAGATAAGTATGCGGTATTAAAAGTAAATAAGGCAAATCTCATATTTAATCTTTTATTTAGTAGCAATGATCATGAGCCTGACTATTATACGGTACAGAAAGCCATTTATTCCATTTGCGTTATTGGCGATGGCTGTGCACAGGCTGTTTATGTGGCTGCAAAAAGGCTGTACTTTTTGGAAGTTATTGGGCAGCGGCCATAATGGAACGTTTGATTTGCAACCCGACTGGCAGCAATGGGGACTATTAGCCGCTTGGGAAGACAGGGAAGACTTTGATCGATTTTATGCTCATTCTTTTGTTAGTGGCTGGTGGAAGGTTTTAGCAGCGGAAACCTGGACTATACTTTGCCAGCCGCTACAAAGCCACGGCAAGTGGGGCGGCAAGGAGCCTTTTGGTAACCCCGTCATCAGTAGTTATACCGGCCCGGTAGTGGTATTAACCCGTGCTACCATCAGGTTTAGTAAATTGAAAAGTTTTTGGAGTAATGTTGATAACGTGGCTAATTTAATGACCGGTGCCAAAGGATATATCACGTCTTTCGGTATTGGTGAAGCACCAGTTTACCGGCAAGCAACCTTTTCAATTTGGGAAAGCCCGGACGATGTTAAGGCGTTTGCTTATCAATCACGTGAACATGCAGAGGTGATCAAAAAAACAAGGCTGGAGAATTGGTATAGTGAAGAACTGTTTGCGCGTTTTAGGCCAATTGAAAGCTTTGGAACGATAAAGGGTAAAGACCCTTTAAAAATGGATTAATAATTTAACATGATGTCATCGTAAGCGATAGTGTAGCATATCTTCGTTATTTATTCGACGATATTGCCGCGTCGTCCGCTGCAATACCCCAGCTGCTTTAGTAG
>DASWOZ010000366.1:0-3027 GCA_036398535.1 Mucilaginibacter sp.
CACCTTTATTAACCAATTTTAACGAATTAAACTAAAATTCTCCTATCTGGCAGGCTTTGCCTTTTTAATAATACTTATTTCTTCATTTAATATAAACAAGGGTTTGGCCCAAGCCAGGATATTGGTTTTCACAAAAACCGCGGGTTTCCATCATCCATCAATCGCGGCCGGTAAAACCGCGATAATTAAATTAGGCAGGGAAAATCATTTTTTGGTGGATACTACTTCTGATTCAACCAAAATTGTAGAAAGTAATTTGAAAAGATATGCCGCATTGGTATTTTTAAATACCACAGGCAGTTTGCTGAGTAATGTTGAACAGGTTGACCTGCAGCGTTACCTACAAGCTGGCGGCGGTTTTGTAGGGATACATGCAGCTACCGATGCAGAGTATGACTGGCATTGGTACGGCCGTATGATAGGCGCTTATTTTGATGAACATCCGGCAATTCAGCCGGCTGTTATTAATGTGGTTGATAAAACAAACCCATCAGTAAAAATGCTGCCTGCTGTCTGGAAACGTACCGACGAATGGTATAATTTCAAAGATATTAGCAAGGATATACATGTATTGCTCACTATTGATGAAAAAAGTTATACAGGCGGTAAAAATGGCAGCTATCACCCTATGGCCTGGTATCATAATTTTGAAGGTGGCAGGGTTTGGTATACCGAGCTGGGTCATACTGCCGAATCATACAGCGATAAACTTTACCTACAGCATATATTAGGTGGTATAAAATATGCTATCGGCACAAACCGACCGTTAAATTATGTCAAAGTAAAAACACCGCGTGTGCCCGATGAAAACCGATTTGTAAAAACGCAATTAGTTACCGGCGAATATTATGAACCAACGGAAATGGCCATCTTACCCAATCTGGATATTTTGGTGGCGCAGCGCAGGGGCGATATTTCTTTATACAAGCATGATACAAAAACAACCAAGCGTGCCGGTTTTTTTAATGTGTATTTTAAAACGCCGGTAAAGGGCGTAAATGCGGAAGAAGGGGTGTTAGGCATACAAGCCGATCCGGATTTTGCTACCAACCATTTTATTTATGTTTATTATAGCCCTGTTGATACATCGGTTAACCGTTTATCCCGCTTTAAATTTGAGCATGATACGATTGATTTTCAATCAGAGAAAATTGTTTTGCAACTATATTCACAACGAGATATTTGCTGCCATACCGGCGGTTCTATAGCATTTGGTAAAGATCATCAGCTGTTCCTTTCAACAGGTGATAACTCGACGCCATTTGATGAACCGGGGCCTAAAGGCGGATACAATACTCACTCATTTGCACCATTGGATGACCGGCCAGGGCATAAGCAGTTTGATTCAAGACGGTCGGCAGGTAACTCAAATGATTTGCGTGGTAAAATACTGCGTATAAAAATACACCAAGACGGCAGCTATGAAATACCCGAAGGTAATTTATTTGCGCAAGGGCAAAAAGATACCAGGCCCGAAATTTATATAATGGGCGACCGTAATCCGTATCGTATTTCGGTAGATAAAAAGAATGACTTTTTATATTGGGGAGAAATTGGCCCGGATGCAAATAATGATAGTTTGGCAACCCGTGGTTCTCGCGGATATGATGAACTGAACCAGGCACGTAAAGCCGGATTTTTTGGCTGGCCGTTATTCGTTGGCCCCAATGTTCCTTATCATGAATATAATTATACAACCGGGCAATCAGGTATCGTGTTTGATCCGGCCCGGCCGGTTAATAATTCGGCTAATAATACAGGCATAAAGGTTTTGCCACCTGCACAGCCGGCATTTATATGGTATCCTTATGCACAATCAGAGGAGTTTCCCCAGTTGGGCAGTGGCGGCAGGTCGGCAATGGCAGGCCCGGTTTATTATACCGATCTGTTTGATCAATCAACCCGGTATCCGGAATATCTTAACAAGAAAATGTTTTTTTATGATTGGGTAAGAGGATGGATAAAGCTGGTATCTATGACACCTAACGGCGATTATGACGGGATGGAGCCTTTTATGCAAAAAACAAAATTCAATGCGCCAATAGATATGGAATTGGGGCCCGATGGTAAAATATATATATTAGAATATGGCACAGGTTGGTTTAGTAAAAATAAGGATTCAGGCTTGGCCAGGATAGATTATAATAGCGGTAACCGGGCGCCCGAGATAAAAAGTATCACTTCTAATAAAGCCTCGGGTAAGTTACCGTTTGCCGTGATGGTATCTGTAGCGGCCAGGGACCCTGAAAATGATGGCATGAGCTATACCTGGGATTTGGGCGATGGAGTCAAGAAAAAAACCACTACACCGTTCATTAAATATACCTATACCAAAAAAGGCAGCTACTCGGTTTCTGTAGAGGCTAAAGATGATAAAAACGCGGTTGCACAAAGCAAAACACTAAAACTTTATGCAGGTAATGACGCGGATGTAATTAACGCGGCATTAGCTGCCGATAAAAAGCTAAATGCACCGGGTATGGCGTTAATGATGTCGTTAGATTGTAAAGCCTGCCATAAGGTTGACGAAAAATCTGTAGGCCCCGCATTTATGGAAGTATCCAAACGTTATCCTAAAAACGCGGCTAATGAGGATAAACTATCTAAAAAAATTATTTCGGGCGGCACAGGGGTATGGGGTGATGTAGTTATGCCTTCGCATCCTAATTTAAAACCTGCGCAGGCTAAAGAAATAGTTAACTGGATCTTCTCATTAGCAGAAGCTAAAAAATAATAACCCTTATCAGGCTTATGAAGTTTAAAAAACCACGTAAGTCTTTAACTATATAGAACAATCAATCCAAATGCAGCTAATAGAATGTGTGCCCAATTTTAGCGAGGGGAGGGATTTGAACATTATAAGGCAAATTGCAGATGTTATTACCTCGGTTGCAGGTGTACAGCTATTAAATATTGATCCTGGTAAGGCTACCAACCGTACGGTAATAACATTTGCCGGCGAGCCTTTGCCTGTTGTTGAAGCGGCTTTTTTGGCAATTAAAAAAGCGGGGGAATTGATTGATATGA
>DASWOZ010000367.1:0-2344 GCA_036398535.1 Mucilaginibacter sp.
GGCGGGATCGGTTATTGATCAGCCTGTAGTTTCATCACAGGTTAATAAATAGTAAAAAATTTGGTAATTTTGCAGCGTTATGCAAAAGCCAAAAAGCGATTACTCCTTCTGGACAAAATACAAGCGTTATGCAGGTAATGAAATTCTGCTATATGTGATCATGATCATAGGCATTATATTGGGTATTATCATTTTTAGTTAATTGTTTTTAACCAGTGTAACCAGTAAACGGTCTGAAGTATTAACCCTTTGGAAAAAGTCAACTACTTCCGGATACATTTCCTTGCTATAAGTTCCGTCCAATACTTGTAGTTTACGTTTGTATATTAACTGCCCGTCTTTTACCGTAAATGATGCAGAATATTTCCCGAAGGGCTTACTATGGGTTACATTATAGGTTTCTCTTGCTAAATGATAACCAGCGGGTAAAGTGTAAATTAATTCATCTTCATCTGTAAAGCCATTATTAATATAAACATCATAAGTACGATTGCGTACATCATTCAGTGGTGCGCTCTGACGATCAACCGGATTTAGTGGGAAACGAATTTGACCGTTATCTTCGTTTCCAAAATAATTAACATTAAGTTTTATATTTTCTGTTGTTACAGGCTGGGGCCACTTTTCCTGTTTTATGGCAACATCCACAATATCCAGATTATTTATTGGGTAATCTCTTTGCAAAACTTTTGTTTGCTCGGTAAAAGATGCATTAATAAGATTATCACGGGTTGAATATTGAATGCCTTTAAATGTGGTTGTCATACTTCCTGACAATTTACCATCAGCCGCTAAAACAAAATTGGCTTTTCGAGCCTGTATGTTATCGTTGGCAGTATATCGGCAGGTGTGCATTAATTTGCCGCCTTGCGGTGTACAGGCCAATACAACACGGTCATCAGTAAATGCACCCAAATATCCAAATGGATGAGTTTGATTGGTGCATTCCAGCCAGGTAGTATCATTTTTAAATGGCAAACATAATATGACATGATCTCCCTGGTTCATGCTTGCAAAATCACTCTCCATACTTATTTTCCTGTCGCCAGAGTTAACTACGCAATACCAGGAATCAATACCGGCCGCTTTAAGCATAGCTTGTGTGTAATTAACCAATCCCTTACAATCACTGTAACCCAGTTTGTCAACCTCGTCTGCCGTAAAAGGCTGGTAGCCGCCTATACCTATCTGTACGCTGATATAATGCGTTTTACTCTGCATGTATTCATAAATTCTTTTTGCCTTTAATTTGGGGGCGGTAATATTTGCGGTAATTTCTTTAATGTGATCAATAGTTGCCTGTGGTAAATTTTGGCGGTTAAGCAGTAGTTTATCATATTCCCATTTGCCTAACTCCTGCCAGTTGGTAAATGATCCTTTTATATGCTCATATTCAAAGTTATCAGGTGCTATTTTTACCCGTGTTAAATAATTCTCGTTATTGGGGCTAAAAGGCTCTGGCCTTAAGGCTTTTATATTACTCGCATGCCAGGTATAGGTTTTTAGCCCGGTACTGTTTGTAGCGATAGCCACCTTTTCAACCACATTAAACTCTTTGTATCTGATATTAAAATCAGGCTTGCAGGTAAATGTATAGGTGCTGTTTTCCACAGCTGCTATGGACGATGAATTAGGCAACCAATCAGATAATCTGAGTGATTGTTTTGAATGCTGTTCATACTCATAAACTATAGTATATGGATATTGATTAACCGGCGGCGTATAATGCTTTACCCGTGTATCTTCATATAACGAAAAGTTATGAATGGCCGCTTGATCTGCAAAGTCACTTTCAGAAAATTTGCGTATTTGCTTGCCAAATTCATCATAAACAACCCCTTTAATATATTTTATTACATTACTTTTATCATAAATAACCGCTATATGCGCCAAGTTATCTCCATTTTTATTAAGTATGGTAATAGCAGTTTTTTGATGATATATTACATTATCAAGGTCTTTAACTTCTACATTAATTTCCTGGTTGCGTATAACAGCACTGGCATAGGTCAATAGGTCTTTTGAGATCAGGCTGGCATCATAATTTTGCTGCGCATAAACATTGATCCCTGCTATCAAAAGGCCAACTATTACTAAGATGGATTTCATATTTTTTTCTTAAAAACCAGGTTTGTCTTTTCTGTTTGTATGATCTTATTATAAAATTCTTTTAAATAAGGATATTCCTCAGGCATATAAACGGGTTTACTAAAGTTCAGAATATCAGAGAATGTAAATGTATTTGAATTGGAGTCAAATGTGGTTATAAACCTCCCGCCCTGATTAGGCATTGCCATGCTAACAGGTTGAGGGGTTACTACCTCATATTGGTCAGGAAGATGAA
>DASWOZ010000368.1:0-20626 GCA_036398535.1 Mucilaginibacter sp.
CCGGGCGTAATTTATAAAAACACCTTCATTATTGGTTCCAGTGTCCTGGAAACCGGCGATTCTGCCCCGGGCCATATCAGGGCATTTGATGTAGTCACCGGAAAATTAAAATGGGTATTCCATACTGTTCCCCAACCCGGCGAATTTGGTTATGATACCTGGCCAAAAAATGCTTACCGCCATTTTGGAGGCACCAATAGCTGGGGTGGTATGACAGTAGATAATAACCGGGGGATGGTTTATGTAGCTACCGGTTCACCTTCTAATGATTTTTATGGTGAGGGCCGTGCCGGGATGAATCTTTTTGGAAATTGTGTGCTGGCTTTGGATGCCGAAACCGGTAAGATGAAATGGTATTTTCAAACTGTACATCATGATCTTTGGGATCGTGACCTGCCTTGTGCGCCAAATTTGGGTAGTATCAAAGGTGATAACGGAAAAATGCAGGATGTGGTTGTACAAACCACAAAAGACGGGTTAGTTTATATACTTGACCGTGATAAAGGGACATCCTTATTCCCTATTGAAGAGCGCCCTGTACCCACAAATGGTTTGCCGGGCGAACATGCCTATCCAACACAAAAATATCCGCTTAAACCGGAGCCTCTCTCCCACCAGTTATTCACCGAGGCTGATATTACCAACTTATCTCCCGAGTCGCATGCTTATATTAAACAACGTTTTGACGAGCTGCATGTGGCTAATAAATTTACGCCGCCTAATGTTAAAGGTATCCTGTTTTTTGGATGCAGCGGCGGTGCCGAATGGGGCGGTAACGCCATTGATCCCGACGGTATATTTTATCAAAACACCAATGATGATGCCTGGGAAATGGAGATGGTAGATACGGTAACCCGTAACAAGCAACTGGCAAATTTAAGCCACGGCAATGCTTTATATGTAACTAATTGCGCGGTATGTCATGGGCAGGATAAAAAAGGCAGCATGCCAGAATTTCCAAGCCTGATTAATATAGGTAAAAAGCGTTCTGCTAATGACATACAACAATTAGTAAAAAATGGCAGCGGCCGGATGCCGTCGTTTAAAACATCACTTTCTGATCAGGACCGTACCGCTATTATTGGCTACCTGTTAAATAATGAGATCATATTACCTAAACTAAAAACTGCTAAAACAGCACCGGGTGCTAAAGAAGTGGCTTCTGATTTTCCATATCGCCCATTATATGTTAAAAGAGTATGGCATGTATTGACAGACAAGGATGGCTACCCGGCCATTAAACCGCCTTGGGGTACGTTGAATGCCATTGATATTAAAACCGGCAATTACTTATGGCGCGTACCTTTAGGTGAATACCCGGAGCTTACCAAAAAGGGCATACCACCAACTGGTACAGCAAGCTATGGTGGCCCGTTAGTTACGGCCAGCGGCTTATTATTCATAGCCGGAACTAAAGATGAGAAAATACGTGCCTTTGATAAAAAGACAGGCAAAATTGTTTGGGAATATCAACTACCCGCAGGTGGGTTTGCGACACCTGTTACGTACGAGATAAATGGAAAACAATATATTGTAATAGCAGCAGGCGGTGCCCGCGGACAAAAGCCGGGTGGTAATTATATCGCTTTTGCGTTACCATAGCTAAAATATCAGTGAAGGGGGCACCTACGGAGCCCTGTTTGTCATTTCTTTTCTATAAACACGTGGCTCCGATAGAACCCGGCAATAGAAGTATTTAAATATACAAGTCAGAACTCCATAGGAGTTTCGTGTTTATAGATAAAAAACATTTGCAGGGCTCCATCGGAGCCTCCTATACTGATAAACAAGTAAGGCCTCCTTACGGAAGCCATTACTAACACCAATTTATTGAAAAGAAGAAGTTACTCCATTTTGAATACCCGGTATGAATGTGGTTTTATAGTAACATCAAAAACGTTGGTAACGCCACTTTTGGGTGCCATCCAAAAGGTTTGTGCACGGCGGCTTGTACCTGTTATATTGGTTCCGGTAGTAATTTCTGTAAGCGTTTTAAATGGAGCTTTTGTTACTACTTTAATATCAACAGGTTTATCATGGAAAGACTCGACAATAAACGTATTGTTATCATATACAAACAAATTAACTAAGCTTGGAGCTTCTATAGATACATTAAGTTGGCTACCTAAAGCTTTACGAAAAATATTTAATGCGGGATCAGGCAAATTATACAAATCTGCAAAATTGTCTGGGATGGCTAATACATAAAATTTACCCTTTGAATAGTCTGCCTCATGTAATAACGGCCAGCCATTTGGCCCTGCAATGCCCGATACCATTTCCCACGAATCATTGGTCAAATAACTGATCTGTGGGATGATAATTGGTTTTTCAATATGTAATAAGGCACCAAAACCTGCCTTAAAATCCTGTACAAAAGCCTTGCGGTCTGTAACACTTATTTCTGCTATATCCTCAATCCCTTTTCCTTTTAGTGCCTTTAATAAACCGGAAGTAACAATCACTGTTTTACCCTGGGTTAGCTGTCCTTTTATTTTAGCTACTATAGTTGGATCAAACTTGGCTTCCTCGGTTAGCAAGATCACACTATCCTTTGCTGGAAACGTAGGATATTCATCCATAGGTAAACCTATCATGCCTAAATAATTTTGTAAAAAGTCTTCGCCGGTAGAATGGTATGGACGATAGCTTTTTATTCCGATAGGTTTACCCAACTTACCTAAAAACTTATCCACCTGCTCAAAGGTGTAACCTGCTCCCCGCGCTATGGTGGTTGGTTTAGCCGGTGTACCGCCATTTAAATTAACAGGCTGCATCATCGCATCAAAATCAAGGCTGTTACCGGCAGCCTGCCATGGAGCGCGGTCTGCTTCTGTAATCGGGCGACTTAGTTGCCTGAAATCAAACAAGGTTTCTTCCGGTGCTTTTGCAAAAAGTGTTATCCAAAGTTGCTCTGCATAACGATCCATTGTACGCATGCCTCCCGGGTCAACCCATCCGCCGCCATTACGGCCCGGTGCTATATTATAAAAATAGCGGAACACATTGTAACTTAAATAAGGTTGCAAATGCTGGTCACTGCTTACCGCATCGCGGGTTTCCGTACCGGTGTAAATGCCGTCAAATATCTTAGGTTCTTTCTCTAAATTGAAACCCAATCCCTGGAAATGCTCATACCAGTTAGGATATTTAACAACTACCTTCACTTTTGGATTAACTGTTTTAGCAGGCCCAACCACCAAAGTTTGGGCAGCATCGGCCATCAGGTCAAGGCGGTATTGTGTCCAGCTTTTGATGCCTTTTGCTTTAATTTCAACATCAGTTTTGCAATCCGTGAAGAAGAAGTCATCCAGCGTAAACGTATCAAAGTTTTTCGCAGTGTATTCTACAATTTCTTTTACCTTTTTACGGTCGGCAGGGTCGCTGTAGCAAAAGGTCTGGAAGCGGTTAGGCTCACTAATGGTGAAGGTAATTCCTCCTGCAAGCTCAATCCCTCTGTCACGAAAGAATTTTTTAACTGTATTTAATGTTTTCTGATCGGGCATGGTTAAATCCCGATGTGTTTCAATATAAACTTTATCTACTTTAAGCTGACCTGTTATCTGGTTCCAAATGGGTTTAAGGTAGCCGGTGGTATCGGCCATTTTTACAACCTCATAAGCACGGCAATAAATAGAAACCTTAAAGTTTTGATATTTCTGCGCAAACGATGGCATAGCAAATGCCAATAACAGGAATGCGGCTACTAATGCGATCTTTTTCATATGCTGATTAGTCAATTTTAATTACAGTGGTTTCTTTTATATCTTTTGATGAAGTACCTGCAAGCAGTTTATAATTACCCGGCTCAACAACCCATTTCATGGTTTTTTCATCAAAATAAGCCAGGTCTTTAGCATCCAGATTTAAGGTTACGGTTACCTCTTGCCCTGCAGGAATAAATACTTTTTTAAAGGCTTTCAATTCCTTTTCAGCTCTTTCAACTGTTGATCCTTCTTTGCCGATGTAAAGTTGTACGGTTTCTTTACCTGCGTATTTACCCGTGTTTTTAACTTTTATAGTCGCTGTAATTTTATCAGCCGGTTTATAGTCTTTTTTATTGGTGTGTAGCCCGGCATATTTATAATCAGTATAAGATAAGCCATAGCCAAAGCAATACATCGGCTCAATTTTTTTGGTATCAAACCAACGATAGCCTACTAATATGCCTTCTTTATATTCTACTTTATTATTTTCACCAGGATAAGCGTGCAGCGCATGTGCCGGCGAATCATCTATTGTAGCAGGGAAAGTAAACGGTAATTTGCCTGATGGGTTTACTTTACCTGTCAATACATCCGCTAAAGCATTACCACCTTCTGACCCGTTATACCATGACCATACAATGGTGTGATTGTTGTTTTTGATCTTGCCAATGTCATATGGCGCACCACCTACCACCACTACAATTGTATTAGGGTTAGCTTCGGTTACCGCGTCAACCACTGCCTGTTCAGCAAAGGGTAGCTCTAAAGTTTTACGGTCACTTCCTTCCGATTCATAATCACGGTTACCGCCTATAAAAACGATAGCTAAATCGCTGCTTTTTGCAGTTTCAACAGCTTGTTGTATTAGTTCCGGATTAGGTTTACTGGCAGCTTCTTTTACCTGTGGTGTGCTATTATATTTGTAATCACCTTTATATCCCTGCGCGAATTTTAAGTCAACTTTGCTGCCAATCTTATTTTTCAAGCCTTGTAAAGCGATGATTTCATATTTAGCTTTTACACCCGCGCCAAATCCGCCTAAGTGAAATGTTTTGGTAGCATTATCACCAATAATAGCTATGCTTTTATATTTAGCAATATTTAACGGCAATAAATTTTTACTGTTTTTTAGCAACACTATCGATTCGGTAGCTACATCATAAACTGTTTTGCTATGCCCGGGCGTATTGATACTTCCTTTAGGGCTGTTAGTGCTTAACGAGGTATGGTACATTACCCATAATATGCGGCTCACTTTATCATCTATAGTTTTAAGGCTTACTTTGTCAGCTTTAATGGCATCTATTAAAGGATTACCAAAATGATTGGTTTCATAAGGCGTTCTTGACCCCATTTCCAGATCAAGACCGTTATTAGCAGCGTCAATGGTGCTATGTGTGCCGCCCCAGTCTGACATCACCAAACCTTTAAAGTGCCATTCGCCTTTTAATATATCATTTAACAGGTAAGTATTTTCTGAACACCATTGACCGCGCAATTTATTATAAGCAGCCATGATCGTCCAGGCATTGCCTTCTTCTATAGATGCTTTAAAAGCAGGCAGGTATATTTCACGTAAAGCACGTTCGCTAATATCAACACTTACGTTACTACGTTGAAATTCCTGATTGTTAACCGCATAATGTTTTACACAAGCGGCAACATGCTGGCTTTGTATACCTTTTACCGTTGCAACAGCCAGGCTCGCATTCAAAAATGGGTCTTCGGAATAATACTCATAGGTACGACCACCTAATGGAGTGCGGCAAATATTAAATGCCGGGGCCAGCATAACGTCTTTTTTACGTTCTTTAGCTTCTTCGCCCATAGCTATACCAAAGCGATTAGCCAATACTGGGTTCCAGGTAGCAGCTAATGCTGATCCGTTAGGAAAAAACGTAGCCGAATCTGTAGTTAAATTAGCAGATGCCCAGCCAGGTTTTACGTCTTCTCGTACCCCCAATGGGCCATCGTCGGTACTTAAGTCCGGAATCCCCAGGCGTGGTACACCTGCTGATGTAAAAATGCCATTAGCATGTAGCATGGCGATTTTTTCCTCTAATGTCAGCTTTTGGAGTGTTTGTTTTACTTTGGCAGCAATAGCGGCCTCGGTTAAGTTTTGCGCATAGCCTCCAGTTACAGCTAAAAGCGTTATAACGGTCAGAGAGATATGCTTTAATGAATAAGTTCTCATGTAATTGGTTTGGTTTTAATTGGTTAATAGGGTTATTGTTTGGAGAGAGGGATAAGAAAGTTATTATCATTTAGCCAATAAACTAAACTCTGGCGCCATGATTTTAATGATTGCAGCTTGGAGTCTTGCGCCATATGAAAGCCGTGGCCACCCTTAGCATAGATATGTACTTCAATAGGCACTTTTGCCGCGCGATATTTTTGCAACAAACTTACAACAGGCACCGAGCAGCATTCATCATCATCGGCAGCCAGCATAAAAGCAGGAGGCGCATCTGGTGGTACAGTTTCAGGTACACCTAACGGACCGGGATAAATCATCATCAGGAAATTGGGTTTCCCGTTTAAACGGTCAATCGGATCGGTAGCTTTGGAGTTTCCATATCCGGACTGAAAAGCAATGAGATTAGCAATTTCACCACCTGCTGAAAAAGCCATTAAGCCTATTCTATTAGTATCAATACCCCATTTTGCAGCGTTGGCACGAACCATGCGCATAGCCCTGTAGCCATCCTCTTTACCATTAACTTCAATTTTGTACGGTGAATTGGTATCCCGTGCTAATCTGTATTTTACAACAATGGTAGTAATACCCAAAGTGGTTAGATATTTTGCCGGGTCATAGCCTTCAGAACGAATAACCAAAATACGATGACCACCACCCGGCAAAATAACTATAGCCGCGCCGTTTGCCTTTCCTTTTGGCGGAGTATAAACAGTTATAGTTGGATTATGAATATTATAAGGATACCTATCCCCTTTTTCAGGCTCGGCACGCCTGCCTTCAAATCCGGGTGCACCATTTTGCCACAAAGGCATTATAACTGAATCTACTTGTGCAAATAGTATTGACGGAAACAATACAAAGCAAATGATGCACAAAACCGTAATGGTAAGCTTCCTTAACATGATTTATCAATTAAAATGTTTATTCTTTAAGTTAAAATCTGTCTTAGCCGCTTACCACCTGATTTATTATTTAAGTCAGGCTTTGATCACCAGCAATATGATTATCGGCTAAAGACAAGTTTAATTGGTTTGTTGATTCTTCTGCATCTTCTGGCGGTACTTTTCCATGCCACCAGGTTGCTAACGATGAGCCAGTTACATTCATTAACGGGCCAAATATGGCGGGCGCTAAGCCTATGGTTGCCATCCCTCCCATTAATAAAGCTAATCCTGATGCCAGTCCGCCGTTTTGCATGCCTACTTCTAATGATATGGTGCGGCAGTCCTTCTCCTTAAAGCCTAACAACCTGCTTGACCAATAGCCAAGGGTATAGCCTAAAACATTATGTATAAATACAGCCAGCACCAATAATGGCCCAACCTTAAGCAAACTATCGCGCCCCGCTGCGGTTATCACCACAATAATCAATCCTATGCCTGCCATTGATATTACCGGCATGATCTTATCCAGCCACTTTACTTTACCACGTACCAGCATGTGAAACAATAAGCCGGCTACAATTGGGATTAGTACCACCTTTGTGGTATCCCATGCCATATCTAAAAAATGAACCGCTACAAATTTATTAGCCAGTAAACGCATTAATAATGGCGTAAATAATGGTGCTAATAATGTAGATACAGTGGTTACTGCTATAGATAGTGCCAGATTTGCCCTTGCCAGATATGACATAACGTTTGACGCCAGCCCGCTTGGGCAGCAACCAACCAATATAATACCTGCGGCTATTTCCTTCGGAAAATCAAATACAGTAGCCAGCGTAAAACCGATAAGCGGCATAATGGTATAGTGACAAACCACGCCAACTGCAATAGTTTTTGGCGTTTTTAGCACGCTCCCCAATTCCTTTAAGCTTAACTCGCTGCCCATGCCAAACATGATGATCTGTAAAAGCGGAATGATCAGCTTTGATAGTTTGAAATCACCAATCTGTAAAAAATATTGTGGATAATACATGGCCAGGCTAACCGCACCAAATATCATGATGGTAAATGAAAAGCCTTTGAGCTTTGGCGAGTTGCGGAATATAATAGCAAGATTAATAAAAAAAAGCATCAGCAGCCATCCGCCTGCCGATGCCTCATTTGCAACATTAACACTTAAAAAACCTAACAGCAGCAATACTGCTGTTAGGTAACTTATTTTTTTAGTCATTTGATGTATTTAGTATGGTAGTTATAAATATAATCTGGTTCTTATTAAACCAGTTTGCAATTATATTTATTAACTCCAAAGCCTATCCCATGACTTTTTCTCGTTCCATTCAGGTGTTGGAGCAAAGAATGATTTATCATCTCTTACTAAATGTTGTTTTAACACTTCTTCATTTAATACAACTCCTAAACCCGGTGATTCCGGTACGTTACCAAAACCATGTTCAATTAATGGTTTTTTATCTACTGTGGTTACATAATTTTCCCAATAAGGAAGGTCAATATTATGATGCTCTAATGCCAGCACGTTTTGCGTAGCTGCGGCACAATGAATATTTGCCATAAATGCCACGGGCGTACCAGCAAAGTGCATAGCCATTGCAATACCTTTTTCTTCGGCGTAGTCACCAATTTTCTTGGTTTCTAAAAGTCCGCCTGATGATGAAAGATCAGGGTGAACAATATCAGTAGCGTGGTTATCAATTAGCTTGATAAATTCTTCTTTCAGATAAATATCCTCGCCTGTATTTGTTGGTGTAGTTATAGCCGCGGTAATTTCTTTCCATTGTTCTGTAAAGTTCCATGGAATAATATCCTCCATCCAGGCTAATCTGTAAGGTTCCAGTTTTTTAGCTAAACGTATCGCGTTATTTTCGTCAAAGTGGCCAAAGTGATCTGATGATAAAGGCACATCATAACCCACTGCACCACGCACCATCTCTACATATTTTGCTATTTCGTCTAATCCTTTATCGGTTATTTGAATTTGGGTAAACTGATGTTTGGTATTACCAAAGCTGTTTGGCCTGTCATTCCACTGGCCGCCACCTTTGTTTTTCCAAAAATTTGAATTTACTGTCGTGCCGGGGATGTTTTGAATTAATTCTAATCCCAAATCCATTTTAAGCCAGGTATAACCTTTGGTTTCCAGCCTATCCTTTACTTTTTGGCTAAATACTTTGGGATCTTCCTCTTCCGGGGTATCAGCATAAAGCCTTACTTTATCCCTGTACTTTCCACCTAATAGTTGGTAAGCCGGTACATTGTATGCTTTACCAGCTAAATCCCAAAGTGCCATTTCCACCGCGCATACACCTCCAGCCTGGCGGCCATGAAATCCAAATTGTTTAATAGCTTTAAAAATCAGTTCTACATTACATGGGTTTTGGCCTATAATTCTGCTTTTAAGCATTAACGCATAACGTACATCAGCGCCATCTCTTACTTCGCCTAAACCATAAATACCCTGGTTAGTATCAATACGGATGATTGGACAACGACCAACTGTAGTAGTAGGGATGCAATAACGCATATCGGTAATTTTCAACTCTGTAGGGGCGCTATAACGATTTACTTTCGAGGTAGATTCTGCAAGCGTATCCTCAATTGGGGAGAACATAAAACCGCCAAGTGCTAAGCCACCGCCAAGTGCTGCCTTTTTGATAAAATCACGCCGGTTATCGCCGGTTCCTTCTTGCTTTACAGTAGCTGTTTCCTGTGCCTTTTTATCATCGGCAAGAAGTTTTAATAGTGGGTTTTTCATATATTTTGATTTGCTAAATTGGTTCAAAAATTCAATCAGAGTTTACCAGTTACGATTTTTCATATACTCGTCCAATTGCTCACGCGTCATTGGTAATTTGCCGCCGGGGTAGTTTTTAAGCCACTGGATAAAGTCATTTCGTATATCATCAGACCATCTGCTGTCTATCTGCCCGGGGGTATATTTTCCTTCGCGCAGGCGTTGATGGCCATATTCATCCCTAAGCACTGTAAACTCCGCTGTGATAGCAACCTCCTCGGCCAAATAAGCCGGGATAAACAATGTACCTTCTTTTTTAGCTAATACCACATCGCCCGGCAATACCGTTGCACGGCCTATGCGGATAGGCACATTAATACCTGTCATCATCATCTGTTGGATATAGGAAGGATCTACACCCTTTACCCATCCATTAAAGCCCTTAATTTCGCTCAGGCCTTCCATATCGCGTACCGAGCCATAGAATACGATGCCTCTTTTTGATTTGGCATATATAGAGTTGCCCAGGTTGTCGCCTATCAAGGTGCCATCAGCTAACTTGGCATAGCTATCAGCTACGTAAACGTCACCATTCTGCAGCATATCAATAGGCCATGAATTTGTACCGCCAACGCGTTTTTCGGCAGCGCCTTTATCTTTTATCATTTTATCCATATCGGCACGCTGTGGCATATATTGGGCCGTAAGTGCCCTGCCTGCCATTGGTTCGTCGGGATGGATGATAGTCCACTCGCCTTCAAATTGATTTTGAAATCCTTTGTTCCGTAATACACCCCATGCGTCTTCTATAGAAACTTTTTTCAAACGTTCCAGCAATGCATCCGGAACCTTTGGTCTGCCGTCCGGATAGCGCTCGCCTTTCCAGTTAGATGTTAATGCGGTAACCTGCTCGGGTGTTGGGGTTATCTCCTGCGCCTTGGCGCCAACCACAATAAAAAGCAGCAGGAAATAAAAAAGTAGTGATCTTCTCATGTTAATTTATTACTTAGGTTATTAAATTGGTTTCAAAATGCTATAAGATGTTTGTTGGTTCTTTATACCCATCTTATTTGTCATCAAATTGTCATATACGGCATAAAATATCCAATTTAGCTATAAAATGGCCAAGTCTATATCACAATAATTATGATATATATTTTTAATAATATGGGTATTGGTTGTTTATAATTGGCTGCAATCAATCGCGATCACATTACAAATAAAGACATCATAGATCAAAAGCAGTTGTGCTATTAAAGCAAAAAATTGTAGTATATTAACGCATATAGCTTATTTATGTAACAAACAAGCTATAAATAGGGTAATAAACTATATGTGGCGACTATCAGCTGAATTAAGCTTCAGTTTTTAAATAGGATTGTCTATAATCCAGCGGATTTTTGTTGGTAATACTTTTAAACTGGTGATAAAAGTGCGAGATATTATTATAGCCGCAGGCGTATCCAATTTCGCCTATATTATATTCGTCTTCAACCAATAACCGGCAGGCATGCCCTATACGCACCTCCATTAAAAACTGCACATAAGTTTTTTTGGTCTTTGATTTAAAATATCTGCAAAAAGAATGCTTGCCCATTGATAGTTGAGCAGCAACATCTTCCAACGCAACTTTACGATTATAATTATTAAATGTGTATTCAAATATAGAGTTGATCCGGCTTTGATCAAGGCTGTTCACTTCTCGATTAAAACCATTAGATGAAATAAATTCGTATTCCTTATTTTCGGCTATCATTTCTAATGCAGAGAGCAACAGTATCAATCGTCTGGATGGCGAAGCATTGAGCATATCTTCTGCAACCTTAACAACTTTTTTCCTGGTTTCGCCTTGTATTTTTAAACCCAGTTTGGCAACTTCAAAAAGCCTGACAATACCTTTTGTTTCCGGTAAATTTAAAAAGGTTGAGCCGAAAAAATCATTTTGAAACAATATGACTATCGACTCTCCTATTTTTTCATCCGTCCTTTCAATGTATTTTCTTTCATGACGAAAAGTATGCGGTAAATTGGAGCCAAACAAATAAAGATCACCATTTTTAAACGGGCCTACATAATCGCCAATTAAACAGGTGCCTAAACTTCGTTTTATTAAAAGCAGTTCAATTTCTGGATGATAATGCCAGGCACTAAGCATGTTATGGCCAATATCCTTATGAATATTAAAAGATTGATCGGGATTGGGGGTAGCTTTTTTTAATTTGGCTTTCATCACCACTAAATCTGCTAAACTATTTCATTTGCAAATTAAACAACTTTTAACAAAAAAACCGGTTCATAAACCAAGGATATAAATCTCACTCGCCCCACAAATAGGATGGCAATGAAAATTATAATTTATTGCCGTTGGCTTCAGCCAACGGATTAAAAGCAACAACAAACGGGCTTTAGCCCCCAAGACTACTTATTAATCATTATTCTGTAAGGTTTATATAACCGGGTTTTCGCTATATTCTTTCCAAAGTTCCTCAACCGGTTTTCCCGTTAGTTGTGTCCAAATTTCAGGAGTATAGGTACCTTCACGCATAGCCGCGTCTAATTTTTTCACCAGATCATGATCTTTATTCTTTTCGGCCCAAACTAAGAAACGCGCGGTTATACGATAAGCATTGGTATAATTTTGTGTTGTACTAAACTCAGTAAGCTTCCAACCTGATTTTTCATTATTTATACCATATCGGTATCTGGCATAATCGGCAATTCCTTCTGTAAGCCAGCCAGGAACTTTATTATGGCCATAATTTTGCACAATATGCATTACTTCGTGCGTAACCACATCAATATCTTCCGGGTGTTTTACCAACCAGTCTGGGTTAAAGCGCACAATATCTCTTGAAGTAGCAGCCACTCCTTTATAATCCGGATCGATTATGAATGTAACCAGGGTAGATGAATTTTTATTGTACTGCTTTATTTCTTCAGGATAAACTTTGAAAAACGCGTCTATTAAACGTTGTTTGGTAGCCACACTAAATGCGGTATCCTTATTTACAAACACCAGGGTGAGTGCATTTTTTTTTATAGTATCAATTTTTTGCGCAGACACGTTATAACCCATGTATAAAATTGACAAAAGCAGTATGTATTTTTTCATTTGTAGTGATAAAAGCAAGAATAAGTTATACCTGCAATTATACTAAAAAAGCACCTGCAATTATACTACAGGTGCTTTTTAGAGTGAAAGTTTTTCTTATTTATTATCCTTTTCAGGATCTTTATGTTTGGGCCTAAGGTCAAACATTCTCGAAATGGTAAAACCTATGCGATATTGCCCTCTCGAAAACCGTTGTTGCGAATTGCTCAAATAATTAATCTCTGAAATAGAGTTGGCATTAGTAACATTTAAGGTAAATACGTGGCCGCCTGTTTCAACTTCATAACCAATACCCAAAGGATCTTTAAAGTTGTAGTTGTTATCCCTGTAAGATGAAAAAGGATGTGCATAATCTAATATAAAGCCCATATGTTTATTTATAGCAAAACGTGCGGCGCCCTGTAACGCAAAAAATTGCTGCTCGTTGCCGGGCGCTACCGGATAAGGTGTATTATCACGTATAAATGTAGGTGTTAACTGAAATGAAAAACCAGGTGAAAACTTGCGGGCGAGTATAGCCTGCGCAACATATGAAAGCCGACTGCTGAATGTTGGGAAACTGGCATATGGCCGGGCACCAGCCTCGCCTAATAACGTTAATGCAAAAGGTGTGCTATTATCAGATGTTTGATGCAATAGCGCGTATTTTAATTCTAACTGTACCAACTGGCCAATGGTGCTCCTTGCAATGTCAACATTAAAGTTATCAGATACACCATACTCAAATCCAAAGTAAACATCATTAACCCGGTCAATGCCAAATGCGGTTTGCGGGCCGCCAGAGCCTGCAATATCACCAAAACGGTGAATGATCTGGAAATTCAGGTTACCCTTTTTAACTGTTTCGGTAGTTTGTGATAGTACTAACCTGGTTGATTTAAATATAGTAACAGGCTCAGATTTTGACCCTGCATCCATCGAATTTAATAAGGAATCGGCGGCGGAAACAGGGGCTTTTTTTGTGTCTTTTTGCTGCGCTTTTAAACCGGTGCTTAAAATAAGCAGGATTAATATAAGAATGAGATTTTTAATAGGTGATTTCATCAGATAAAATTTAGTTGTGAGATTATTTTATTATTTGCTATACGTTGCAGACACATTCATTTTAATGCTTTCTGCTATGTTATGAAAAACGATTTTTGGTATTTCGATATGATGATCGGCACATTTAACCATAAATTCTGAGGTCATGGTTATTACACCGTTGTCTATCGTAATTTTTCCAGGAATTGTCCGGTTTTGTTTAATGCCGTGTATATCCAGCTCACCAATAGCGGTTACCGGAAAAGAGCCGTTTTTAGTTACATCTATATGTTCCTGTATCTTTCCTTTAAATGTGGCCTTGGGGTATTTTTCACTTTCCAAATAGTCTGAGTTAAAATGCTCCTGCATCAGTGATTTTGGAAACTGGAAAGAGGTAATGTTTACACTAAAAACTAAATCGCCCGTTGCTGCATTATAAACCGAAGCTCCGGAGGATGTACTTGCAGATATATCTTCTATCGGAGCTGAAGAATAGAGGCTTATTTTTGCATTTTTACAGGCATAGAGGCCCTGGCTCGCCTGGTTGATGCTCATCCAGGCAAGTAAAATAATTGCTATATGTTTCATATTGTTATGGTTTGGTAAGCGAGTTTAATTTCCAGTTTAGCCCAATGGCTACCCCGACGGTTTGCAGCCTTACCTGGCTGTATCCAATGTTAGATAGCGGAAGCTTCATATATGGCTGGACGCTTATGCCTACCTTTGAATTAACCTGCCTTTGGTACGTAGCCTGGACATTAGCTATTCCGAAAAAATATTTACCTGAATGCGGTACTGTAAAACCTGTGGGGCCCGTTGCCGCATTAGCATAGTAATATTGATAGCTTTCATGCAACATGATATAAGAAGATAAGCCGGTACCAATACTGAATTTATTTTTATGTTTATTGTATAATTGATAATCTACATTTACAGGAATATCCACCATCCGGCAATCAGCCTCAATCTCTGACGGGTTATTTTTGAATGTATAGTTAGTATGGTAATTAGCTACATCTGTATTATAAGACTTAGTTGAATAGGTAGCACCGGTGCTAACAGTTAGATTTTTAAATATTCCTGCAGAAAACAGCAAACCAAAATTGGTACCGGTTTTAGAACCGTCAAAGGATGTTGTACTATTTAATTCGGGTGCGCCGATAAATGTTAAGGCATATTGGGGGTGTTTTAAAAAGCCCAATTTAGTTACCTCATTTTCGTCTTCTTCTTTTAGTGGCGCCGGTTTATGTAATTCGCCAATAATATCTTTATTTGTTACAGATGTTAAAGTAGTATGCTCATTGGCAACTGTAGCAGGTTTAAATATTAAAGCCTTATTGGTTGCGGCAAGCGTTATAGTATTATTTGAGTATTGTGTTTCTTCAATAGGCTGATTGTTGTTGCTTGATAGGCCTTTATAACCGCTATTTGGTATGTTTTTTAATACCTGTTTAGGCCCGATAAATACTAATTGTTTCTTTGCAGGCTCATTGCCAATAGCAGATTTTTCAGTAATTACGGTAAGCATTGAATCGTTATGTTTTAATTCTTCTTTTTTACCAATGTTACTTTGTTGTGTATTTGCCTTATTTAAATCTGCGTTTTTAGATGTATGATGAATTACAACCGCTTGTTGCTGCTCATTAAGTACCGGCCGGGATTTAAAAAATAACCAGCCAAAAAACAATAATAAAGCGGCAGCACTGCTTAAAGCAGTTAGCCAAAATACAATTCCGGGGCGCTTTTTAGGCTTATCCAATAATTGCTCAAGTGCATCCCAGTCCTCTTCCCTGTACCCGGTTTCATTAACCGGATCTTCCAGATTCTTCTTAAAAAAATCGTCCAACGCCTTATCCTTCTCCGTTTTCATTCCCTGATACCATTATTAAAAAAGCTTGGTCTGATGCCTACCCCGTTGATAGCCACTACCGATATATAATCTATATCTCTATTATAATTATTTGCCCTCAAATCGGCGTCTAATATCATTTGCTTTAACTTTTGCCTGGCCTTAAACAAGTTTGATTTAGAGGTGCCTGCATTTATATTCAACATCTCAGCAATCTCATCATGCGAATATCCGTCAATTGCAAAAAGGTTAAATACGGTTCTATAGGCTTGCGGAAGCTTTTGTATCATATCCAGAAGATCATTATAATTTAAATTTTTATCTGTATAATCTCCATCCGAAATATGTTCTGCACTTTCAAGATCTTCCGTGTAAGCCATTTTAAGATTGGCCCTGTAATAATCAATAGAAACATTCATCATTATTTTTCCAAGCCAGGCCTTAAACGGTCTGTCTTTATCATATCTGTCTATATTTTTAAAAACTTTAAAAAAACCCTGATTTAATACTTCGGCAGCCTCGTCACGATTACCTGCGTACCGTAAACAAATAGCCATGGAAAATCCATAGAATGCCTTATAAAGCATTTTTTGGCTTTTTCTGTCTTGTTTTACACAGCCCTGTACCAGTTGATGTAACTCTTCTTCGCCCATATGGCTATTGCCTGTTTACTAATATAATTGCCTTTATATTTCTGTATCACGATAGTTATGATATAATGGTTGCCTTGATGTATAAATTTAATTTAACTGATTGGTAATCAATAATATTTTTTTACATGCGCTTTAACCATTATTCATTGCTCCTTATTTCAAAAATGAAAACTATCAAAAATTTATTATTTAAGGCAACCATTTACAATTATCATTCGTGATGATTAGGTAAACAGCATTGTACTTACTTAATAATACTTTAATGGTTCCTATATCAATAGTTATTATCACTAAAAATAAAGCCGAATCTATAGCTAATAATTTAGATATGGCGAAGCTGATTACTAATGACATTGTTGTAATTGATAATGGCAGTACAGATGACACATTAGTTATTGCAGCAAACTATGGTTGCAGGATATATCAAAATACATGGGAAGGCTATGGTGCCAATAAAAATAAAGGTATTGCATTAGCCAGATATGATTGGATTTTGAGCATGGATGCTGATGAAGTGCCGGATATGGAGTTAGTAAATTCATTACACAACCTATGGTATAAAAACGAGGAGTATGTATATGATATTAAATTCAGATCTTACTTTGGTGCAAAGCGCATTCGTTTTGGTAGCTGGGGCCGGGATCATCATGTACGCTTATTTAATCGTAAGCTGGTAAAATGGACCGAGCCTAAAGTGCACGAAACTTTAATACTGCCTAAACAAATAAAAAAGCGAAAATTAGAAGGATACCTACACCATTACTCCGTAAAAAACATCGAAGAATGTACTAATAAGGCTATTTATTATGCCAGGCTCAGTGCCGAAAAATATTATCAAAGCGGTAAAAAAGTTAATATTATAAATTTATATATCTCGCCAATTTTTGTTTTTGTTAAAAATTACATTTTATTGTTAGGTTTTTTAGATGGGAAAGAAGGTTGGGATATTTCAAAAACCACTTTTAAAAACCGGTGGTTAAAATATCATCACCTCAATCATTTGGAAAATATCAGCAAGAGAAAACCGGCTTTAACAAATAATTTTACTATTGATTGTGAAGTATCAATGGTTAAATGAAGATAAATTTGATCAAAAACCTTTCAGCAAACGCACTACAGCTTGTACTTAATCAATTATTTGGATTAATCATATTTTATGTATTGTCTGCATCGTTAGATAAAAATAGTTTTGGGCAAATAAATCTCGCGTTGGCTGTACTGCTTGCTGCTTTCAATATTTTATCATTAGGGATTGATCAATTGATCATTAAAAGAATAGCATCCGGAGAGCATGTTCAAAAAACATTGTCGCTATATATTATTCACGTTCTTATCTCGGGCACATTTTTCTATGGACTTTTATTATTAGCTAAGATCGTCTTTCCGCAGACGGGTTACACTTATCATATCATTTTGTTAATTGCCATAGGCAAATTAATGATATATCTTTCCTTGCCTTTTAAACAAGTAGCCAGTGGTATGGAAAGGTTTAAACTGCTGGCTTATATGTCTGTTATATCTAACTTTATCCGGTGTATTTGCCTGCTTGTTTTTGCCCTGTTACACAGTATAGCTGTCCACACTATTATAATTATTTTTATTGTTGGTGATGTTGCAGAACTATTGGTTTGCATTTACTTATATAAGCGTTGTATTGAAACAAACTTAATTATTCAATGGGATAAGATTAATTACATTAAATTATTACGTGAAACCATTCCGCAATCCGGTGTCGTTGTGATTACATCTGCATTGGCACGATTTGACTGGATATTTATTGGTTTTGTATTATCCGCAGTAAAACTGGCCGAATACAGTTTTGCTTACAAGGTTTTTGAATTGAGCACCTTACCTTTATTGGCTATCGCCCCATTGCTTATTCCCTATTTTACAAAGCTATTTAAACAGCAGGACAAGCAACTTCCTAACCTTAAATCTTTAATAAGAATAGAAATTGTTATAGCCGTATTAACAGCTCTGCTATTAAATATTTGCTGGAGCCCGATTATTGATTGGGCAACATCAGGAAAGTACGGCGCGGTAAATGCTAAAACCATATTCATCTTGTCGTTATGTATGCCATTACTTTACGTCAATAATTTTTTATGGACAATTTACTTTGCACAGGGGCGGTTGAAAATGATCTTATCTTCCTTCATCATTACCCTTATAGCGAATGTAGCGGGCGACTTGCTATTGATCCCTTATTATAAAAATGAGGGGGCGGCTTTTGCATTTTTACTGGCGTGTTTGGCACAAACCCTATTTTATTTAAAAATGAACCAGATTGCCGAATTAAAAACCATCTGGCAATCATTAATCATATGCACAGGTTGTGCGCTATGCAGTGGTTTAATAGTTAAATTTTTATTTAGCAATAATTGCCTAACGCTGCTTTTTTCTTGCCTGATTTATATCGCATTATTATTACTTACCAACCAAATTCGTTCCACAGACAGGCTTTTTTTTAGAGAATTATCCAACTCATAAAATAACCATTACCTACCTGTTTCAGAGGCAACCATTTTAGTTTGGGGGCCGTAATTGTTGATAGCATAAAAGAATGTTTTTGCAGCCACGGGCTGCAGTTCTTAGGCAATTCAACTCTAATTAAAAGAATGGTTATTGAGGCATCCGTTTTAAAATTAAAAACGCTAAAAGGTTACGCAGACTGGCATCTCTTGCTTTTTTTGCTACTTTTTTTAGATGTAAAAATAGCAGTGAAAATTTTGGCTATTATACTTATTTATTTATTACGGTTTAATTTCCGGTTTGGGTTTGACGGCAAAAATTCAAGGCTTCCCTTATTTTATCCATTAATTATAATTACGGCTCTAATTGGTTTTGCATTTAGTAAAAACTATACCAATACTAATTATTTAATTGTATTAACAACAGGTATTGGATTTTGGATTTTGTGCATTTTGGCCATGCACCAGATAAAGCTGTCTGTTGAGCGTAATGAAGCAGCGGTTATACACCGAACAATCTTTGTTTTTTTTGTGATCAATGCCTTAATATCCATTTTAAACCTGGTTCTGATAATTTGGAAAACGGGCGTCTTTAACCCATACTTATATCAGGGGCAGTATCAGAAATATTTTATCAGCACAGGCGACTATATAAAGGGGGTAACTTTTGATACTTCAACCACCAATGCCATTTTAAATGCTTTTGGTGTAATTTACTTTTTAACAAAAAAAAACGCCTTAATGGTGTTGCTATGTATGGCTATTTTGCTGCTTACGGGTAGTAACTTCACCAATGTAATCCTGCTTTCCATCCTGGGAGCCATATTTATTTTCAATAGCAGCCGAAATCAAAAAAGCATCCTAATTATTTGCCTGTTATTTTTAGTGGTATTCATGGGGAGGGTTTCACCACAGAATAATAAGTATGTGGTAAACACGGTAAAAACAATCTTTTACCCAACTAACCTTACCTACCCGGTTATAAAGAATAACTTGCCAATCACTTTACGGCCGGATAGTACATTAACTTTTGAAGAAAGAAGGCAAAAGTTTGCTATACTTTATTTGGATAGTATAAGAAGGCGAAAGGCAAAAAGGAAACCGCGCCGCCCTATTCTTACGGTTCCAAAAGGCGTATTAGTTAGCAACGTTGGTAAAATAGTTATCCCCGAAGCAGATATTAATTCGGCGGAATATCAACATCTTGCCACTACCCCACCCGAACAAAAGCAATTAGCCGGGTTTGTGAATACCCACAAAGCCATATTACCTATTTCGGGGCAGGGTGTTCATATACCTAATGTTCCGGGGAAACTTATTAGCATATTTCAAACCCTAATTTTTTTTAAGAACAACCCGGCAAAAATTATTACTGGCAACGGCATAGGGAATTTCTCGTCAAAACTTGCTTTTAAAACAACAGGGTTAGGATTTACAGGCGGTTACCCTGCGAAATATGTTCATATTAATCATGATTTTCTGATTAATCATTTTGACCTGTATTTAAATTTTTTCAGCAAAAATGCAGGGCTGCAGTCATTAACCAACAGTCCCTTTTCTGTGTATGACCAATTATTGGGCGAATACGGAATTATAGGCTTCCTGGCTTTTTTTATTTTTTATTTAGGTTTCTTTTTAAAGGATAGGAAAGCCCTCACCTATGGCCTTCCTATCCTGATCTTAACAACTGCAGTATTATTTATTGATTATTGGTTTGAGCAACTGTCAGTAATTGTCTTTTTTGAATTAATCATTTTGTTGAATATCAAAGAATCATCGACTAAGAATAATATTCGTTATGGACATTAATAACCCAAAAGTTACTGTTTTAATGCCCGCTTACAATGCTGAAAAATACATAAGCGAGGCTATTTCGTCTGTATTAAAACAATCATTTAGAGATTTTGAGTTATTAATTGTTAATGATGGGTCAACAGACAATACGGTAAAGGTCATTAAATCATTTAATGAT
>DASWOZ010000369.1:0-8610 GCA_036398535.1 Mucilaginibacter sp.
GGTAATCAAATAATGGATATTTGGATACAGAAACTTCGTGGTAAAAAAGATTTTCAGAAAAAAAGTCTAACCGGGCTGGTTGGTTATAGGTAATAAAATGAACCTGATGGCCATTATCGGCAAGGGCTTTACCTAATTCGGTGGCAACAACCCCGCTACCGCCAAAGGTTGGATAACAAACTATTCCTATTTTCATTATATAATTTGCTTCAATTGGCTAAGTGATAAGAAGCCGAACAATTATGCAAGTTTAACAGCAATTTATGTGAATAGTGTTAAGCGGATGTAATATTAATGATGCCGGATTTTGGATGTCCGATTTCGGATTTGGTGGATTTTCAATAGTTATTCAACTTAACCAATAATTTCGAAATCCAAATCCGACATACTCATAATCCTTTTTCTATAGCCGTATACACCGCATCCTGTATCCTTGAGCGTATGCCCAGGCTGGATAATTTATTGGATGCATCTTTAGGGTAAACCCGGTTTGATAAAAATATATAAACCAGGTTATATTTAGGATCAACCCAAACGCAGGTGCCGGTATAACCGGTGTGCCCATAAGTTTCGGGCGAGGCCAGCTCAGACGGGTAATGGTGGGTAACCAGTGGGTCCCATCGGTCAAAGCCCAAACCACGGCGGCTCACCGCTGATTGCTTGGCTGTAAACAGTTCTATTGTTTCGGGTTTAAGGTATTGCTCACCGCCGTAAGTGCCTTTGTTTAACAGCATCTGGTACAAAATGGCCAGGTCATTTGTGGTAGCAAACAGCCCGGCATGCCCAGCTACACCGCCCGCAATGGCCGCGCCCTGATCCTGCACGTAACCCTGTATTAATGAATGCCTGAATATCTGGTCAATTTCTGTAGGTACTATCTGCTCTTTTTTAAAGCGGTTAAGCGGTAAAAATCCAGCAGTTTGCATCCCCAGCGGTGTATAAAATTCCTGCTGTACATACACGTTTAACGGTGTTGCCGTAATGGTTTCCATTATTTCCTGCATAAAGTACATGCTTAAATCACTATACACATATTGTCCCCGTGTTCTGAGTGGAGAATTAAGCATCGTGGGCCACATCACCTCCCGGAAATAGTTTTTGCGCATATAATAATTATCCGACACCTTAGTAGGATAGGCCGCCGATGAATCGGCACTATGATCGAACGGTTTTACTCGCTCATAAGTAGGAATATCCGCTATTAAACCCGACTGATGCGCCAGCAATTCCCTGATGCGAATATCGTTTTTATTGGTAGTCCTCGCCACCGCCAGGTAGGCACCTACGGTAGAATCCAAACCCAATTTCTCCTGCTCATACAGGCGCATCGCCTCAATGGTAGTGGCCGAGGTTTTGGTAAGAGATGCCAGATCAAAAATATCGGTTATCTTATCCGGTACATCCCGGGCATAGGTATGATTTCCATAAGCTTTGTTAAAGATCACCTTACCATCTTTAGCTACCAACACCACACAACCGGGCGTAGTATGCTCTGCAATAGCTTCATGGGCTATCTGGTCAATAGCCTGCAGGTTATTGGAGTTAATGCCCACATCTTCAGGAACGGTGTATTGCAAGCGGATCTTCTCGGTAACGAAACCCATGTTTTTACGATACTGGGACGAATAGTTACCGCTTAATTTTTCAGTAATTGCCACACCGCCAAATATAGCCTGCGCGCAATAAGATGAAGTAACGGCAGATGCCATTGACGACCATATAACCGGCGCGGTAACCGCATCCAACTTGGCTATACCCTCGCCGTTAAGTACAACTATTACATTTTTTAACGTTTGATTGCGGGTTATAAAATTAATAAGCTGCTGATTGTTAATATCCGTATTGGTTAGCTGCACAATAATGGTATTGTACAGTTTTAAATCTTCGGCAAGTATGTTTAAGTTTTTATTATGCGCGTCATTAATATAATCATTGCCATTAAACGTCTGCACCTTGCTATATTTATTCAGCAGGCTATCAAACCCCCTGGCGTAAGGATTAGAGAAGTGGATACTGGCAATTTTTAATTCTTCCAGGGTTCTAAGCGGCACCAGATAGGTTTCATTATTCAGTAATACGGTTGTTTTTTTTACCTGCTGTTCTTCATTTACATAGGCCATCCCAGGTGCGGGGCTTTGCGCGCATGCCGAATTAAATAAAATAAATGCCAGTAATATTACCCCAAACCAATCGCACCTATTTCTTTTCATACACCTTTTCACCATTAACATAGGTTGCCAAAACCCCAACTTTTGACAGGGCCGTACCTTTCATCTTCATAATATCATTATCCAATATTACAAAATCGGCATATTTACCGGGTTCAATACTGCCTTTTTCTTTTTCTTCAAAATTTGCTTTAGCCGCCCATATGGTCATGCCTTTTAGTGCCTCCGTTCTGCTTAAAGCATTTTCAGACTGAAAGCCGCCCGCAGGATAACCTTTCAGGTCCATACGTTCAACCGCGGCATAAAAAGTATATATCGGGCTAATGTTTTCTACCGGGAAATCAGTACCTAATGGTATCCATCCATTTTGCTGTAACAATTGTTTATAAGCATAGGCTGATTTTATACGCTGAGGCCCCAAACGCTGGCCCGCCCAATACATATCAGATGTGGCATGTGTAGGCTGCACAGATGGAATAATATTATAATCGCCAAACATTTTTATATCCTCCGGCGCTACCACCTGCGAATGCTCAATACGCCAGCGACGATCATTTTTGCCTTTTAACACACTGGCATATATTTTTAATATTACCCGGTTGGCCGAGTCGCCAATGGCATGGGTACACATTTGAAAACCTTTGGCGGCTATCATTTTTGCCACCTCTTCAAAATGCTTTTGGGTGTTCAGCAAAAATCCGTTCCAGTTTTTTTGATCAGCATAGGGCTTTAGTAAACAGGCGCCTCTTGAACCCAGCGCCCCATCGGCATATACCTTAAATGACCGCACATCCAGGCCCGGCGTTTTAAATACACCGCGCTTAAACAGGTAGTCATAATTTTCAGGTTTGTCTTCCAGCATTACGTACATCCGCATTTTTAGCGCGCCTTTATGCTGTAACTCGGCAATAACATTTACCATAGTATATGGCAGGCCGCAATCATCAACTGTAGTTAAGCCTGCAGCGAAGCAATTTTTTTGTGCCGCCAAAAAAGCATTCTGTATCACCTGATCGGTAGGTTCAGGAATTTTATGCCTTACAATACCCATCGCGTTATCAACCAATACCCCTGTCAGCTTACCATTTATGGTTTCTATCTCACCGCCTGCAATAGTTTGCCCCGGCTTTACCCCGGCTATATTTAAAGCTGCCTGGTTGGCAATAATAGCATGGCCGTCAACACGGGTTAACACTACCGGCCTCACCGGGAACAAAGAATCTAACTTGGCTTTATTAGGGAACTGCTTTACTTTCCATTTATTCTGATCCCAGCCATTGCCGGTTATCCACCCATCCGGAGTGCGTTCTGCAAACGCTTTTACAGAGTCTACCACCTCGTTCCAGCTTTGGGTCCCTTTCAGGCTCACCTCCTGCAAGGTCAATCCATACCTGTAAAAATGCGAGTGATCATCAATAAAGCCGGGGTATACGGGTTTACCTTTGGCGTCAATAACTTCATGGGCCAGATACCTTTGCTCTAAAGTATCGGCATCGCCAACCGCTACAATTTTCCCGGCCTTCACCACAAAAGCCTGGGCTGTGGTAAAGTTACTGTCAACAGTATAAATCAGCGCGTTTTTAACTAAGAGATCGGCATTAAATTCCTTTTGCTTGCAGGCCGCTACAAAAAGCAACAGCATGGGCCATAATTTCTTCATATATGTAAAGTGTGAGCAGACATTCCAAATATATTTATAGTTAATAGCATATACAATTATCAAATCATAAAGTTATGCCGTCAAATATTTAATTTAGCGTTTTCTAAAGTGATCCGCCGTCTGGCGGAGAAGGGGATTTTTTTTAAATGTCAGATATAATTCAGCTTTTGCCCGATTCCGTTGCCAACCAGATCGCAGCCGGCGAAGTCGTTCAGCGGCCTGCATCGGCGGTAAAGGAATTGATAGAGAATGCGATAGATGCCGGGGCCGATAAAATTCAGCTGATCATTAAAGACGCCGGAAAATCATTAATACAGGTTATTGATAATGGCTGTGGCATGAGCCTTACCGATGCCCGCATGAGCTTTGAGCGCCATGCTACTTCCAAAATAAAAAAGGCCGAAGATCTTTTTGCTATCCGTACCATGGGTTTCAGGGGCGAGGCAATGGCTTCTATAGCGGCTATAGCGCAGGTAGAATTAAAAACCCGCCGTCATGAAGATGAATTGGGTACCTGCATTATCATTGAAGGCTCTGAAGTGATAAGCCAGGAAGCCTGTTCGGCTAATACCGGCACTTCTATATCTGTAAAAAATTTATTTTACAACATCCCCGCCCGCCGCAACTTTTTAAAAAGCAACCCGGTTGAGATGCGTCATATTATTGACGAGTTTCAACGCATGGCATTAGCCAACCCGCTGATATTTTTCACGCTGCATCATGATGGGCAGGAAGTTTATCACTTACCAGGGGTTGCCTTAAAACAACGCATTGTGCATTTGTTTGGCAATAATTACAACCAGCGGTTGGTGCCTGTTGAAGAAGATACCACCATTATTAAATTGCATGGCTTTGTTGGCAAACCCGAGTTTGCACGCAGAACGCGCGGTGAGCAATTTTTTTTTGTAAATAACCGCTTTATAAAAGATGCTTATTTAAACCATGCCGTATTAACTGCTTTTGAGGAGTTACTGCCGGATGACACCTTCCCGCTGTATGTACTTTTTATTGAGATAGACCCGGCAAAAATTGATATTAACGTACATCCAACTAAAACCGAGATCAAATACCAGGATGAAAAAGCCATATATGCCATTATCCGTTCGGCAGTAAAACGCTCATTGGGCAGGTATAATATTACACCAAGTTTAGATTTTGACCAGGAAAACAGCATTGAGCATTTAATTACCCAAAAGCCTTTTGAACAGATTGTGGCCCCGGTTATTGCCTTTAACCCTGATTTTAACCCGTTTGAGGAAAAGACGGAGCGTGGCACATCGTTTCCGCGTAATACAAATAATCATTATCATAACTCACCTATCCCCAAAAACTGGGATACCCTTTATGAGATCAGTAAAAAAGACCCTGAGCTGCAACAGCAGATCCATACCGAAAAAATAATTGCCGTTGATGAGCAGGAAATAAGTAAAGCAAGCGAACGGCAATTTTTCCAGATCCATAACCGGTTCATCATGTCGCAAATAAAGTCGGGCTTTATGCTCATTAACCAGCAAGCGGCACATGAACGGGTATTGTATGAGCGCTTTTTGCAGCAATTGGAAAATCATTCGGGCGTTAGCCAGCAAAGCTTGTTTCCGCAATCGGTAACACTAAACGGCAGTGATTTTGAACTATTAAAAGAACTTTTGCCGGATATTCGTGCTTTAGGTTTTGACATCCGCGAGTTTGGGAAAAATACGGTTGTGGTTGAAGGCATACCCGCCGAACTAAACAATGTGGGCGAGCATGAGTTACTGGAGCATTTACTGGAAGGCTTTAAAAACAACCAGGCTATTTTAAAGTTAGATAAGCGAGATAACCTGGCACGGGCACTGGCACGAAATGGGGCCATTAAAACCGGCACTAAATTATCGTCAGAAGAAATGAATTTACTAACCGACCAGCTTTTTGCCTGCCAAATGCCTAATCTTGCTTTAAATGGTAAGCCTGTAATTAGTACCTTTACACTTACCGAATTGTTAGAACGATTTGAACGATAGACTACCTATTTCACTGTTATAAATTATTATGCAATCTCCTTTAGCTAATTTACCACCGGTTGTAAAAAACCTGCTTATCATAAATGTTATTTGTTTTTTGCCCTCATTGTTTTATACCCATGGCTTTAGCACAGAAACAGACCCTATTGCGTCTTTATTTGGTGTGTATTATTTCAATTCGCCCAATTTTAGGGTATGGCAGGTAATTACCTATATGTTTATACATGGTGGCTGGGCACACATCTTCTTTAATATGTTTGCCTTATACTCGTTTGGTGGCGCGGTAGAGTATATTATGGGCTCCAAACGCTTTTTGAACTTTTATTTAATTTGCGGCCTTGGTGCTATAGCCTTGCAAATGGTGGTACAGGCATTTGAGGTACATGCCATCACCGGCGGGATAACTCTTGCTAATCCTCAGTTGGAATCATCTTACCTGCAATACGGGCAATATGCTCAAAAACTTTATAACATATATAATGCGGATATGGTTGGCGCTTCGGGTTCCATATTTGGGGTATTGATCGCTTTTGGAATGATCTACCCTAATGCCGAATTAATGATCATGTTTATCCCGGTTCCGGTAAAAGCAAAATACATTATCCCGGTGTATGTCATTATTGAACTAGGATTGGGCGTTGGGCAATTTGGGGGCGATAACGTAGCGCACTTTGCACATTTGGGGGGTGCCATACTCGGATTTTTATTAGTAAAATTATGGCATTTGCAGGGGCCGAAAAATCTGTATAACTAATTGGCTTAAAAATCGTTAGTAGGATATGAACACACGTTTGCAAAACTTATATTATCAAACTTTTAAAACCAGCAGTAAATTATACCTGCTGATAGCAATTAACGTTGCTGTTTTTTTAGTGATCAACGTCCCCGCGGTAATTGAGGGATTGGTTATGCGCAGCAGCACCATTCAATATTATACTTTTGACTATTTGGCACTGCCTGCCTATCTGCCCAAATTAGCCACCCGTTTCTGGACACCACTTACCTACATGTTTATGCATAGCGGCATTTTTCATATCCTGTTCAACATGCTGTGGCTATACTGGATGGGCCAGATCTTTGAAGAATTTTTAGGTAATAAACGCATTTTGGGCCTATACCTTTTAGGCGGGTTTGCCGGTGCCGCTTTATATATTGTAAGCTATAATATCTTTCCGGCTTTTACCGAAAGCGGCGCGCTTTTAACAAGTTCGGCAGTGGGCGCATCAGCCAGTGTAATGGCTATAATTGTTGCGGCGGCCACCATAGTGCCTGATTATACTATATCTTTAATGTTTATAGGCCCGGTTAAACTTAAATGGCTGGTATTATTTTATGTAATAATTGATTTTTTAAGCATTACAGGCCCTAATGCAGGTGGCGAAATAGCGCATTTGGGCGGCGCTTTGGTTGGTTTTGTATATGTTAAACAATTACAAAACGGTAAAGACTGGATAGGCTCAATAGCCGGTTTGTTTAAGCCGCGTTCAAAACTAAAAGTGGCTTCAACCAACCGGAATAAGAATTACAACGATGCACCGCGCCAGGAAGAAGTTGACCGGATATTAGATAAAATTTCGACCAACGGCTATGATAACCTGAGCAAACAGGAAAAAGAAATATTATTCCGCGCAAGCAAAAAATGAAGGCTAAAAAAAAGCTGACGCTAATCGACATATTATTTTTATGGGTTAACTACGCACTATGCCTTGCATTACTGATCAGTTACCTGGCACCGGTTACTGATCCCCGTAAATTTTGGATGATCGCTTTTTTTGGTTTAGCTTACCCCCCCTTGCTGTTAACCAATACCGTATTAATAGTCTACTGGCTTTTGCGAAAAAAATGGTATTTTCTTTTATCAGCTATTACTATTTTTTGTGGTTTAGGGGTGTTAAATAATAATATTGGTTTTCACGTCGGCAATAGCGCAATTGAAAAAGCGCAAAGCGAACAGATCAGGCTGATGACTTACAATGTTCATAATTTTAAAAAATTCGGCGCCAATAAGGATATTTCTACTAAGCATGAAATTTTGGAGCTAATTAAGCAACAGCACCCCGATATTGTTGGTTTTCAGGAATTTTATACCCGCAAAAAAGGCCAGTATGCCATGCTTGATTCTTTAAAACAAATAATGCAAACAGATAATTATTATCTGGAAGCCTTTTCTTCCAATCAGGATGAGGATATAGGGATGGCCATATTTTCAAAATATCCTATCATTAACAAGGGCTTTATCCGTTTATCTGGTGAATCGGGAAGCGGAAACCAATGCCTTTACATTGATGTTAAAAAAGACACCCAAACATTCAGGCTATACAGCATACATTTACAATCTATTCAGTTTGAACCGCAGGATTACAAGTATTTAGATACAGTTAAAAACGGGTTAACCAATATGCGCTCCATTTCGCGCCTGGGTGGTAAGTTAAAAAGGGCCTTTTTAAAACGTGCGGAACAAGTTGTAAAAATAAGAGCTAACGCGGCACAATGCCCTTATCCATACATTATATCCGGCGATTTTAATGATACGCCCACTTCATTCGCGGTTAATCAAATGGCAAAAGGTTTAAAAAATGCGTTCAGAGAAAAAGGTAAGGGACTGGGGCGCACCTATAACGGCAGCTTTCCTAATTACCAGATAGATTATATTATGGCCGTCCCGCGATTTAATGTGATGAGCTATCACATCATCGAAAAAAAACTGTCAGATCATTACCCGGTTGTAAGCGACCTATTGCTCAGATAAATAGTTATGTCATCACAGGCTTATAAAACCAAA
>DASWOZ010000370.1:0-13914 GCA_036398535.1 Mucilaginibacter sp.
AATGATACCCAGGTAACAGTGCTTTGCCCGCTATATCCGCATAATGACCGTAGTTTAAAAGAAGAGTTGGCGGTTTTAATGCAAAAGGGGTTTGTTAGGGTGGAGTATCAGCAAAAGTTATCCCGTATTGAAACCCTGTTAGAGGATGAAACAATAGTAGATGACGGTTCATGGCTGATAGATGATGAAAAAGGAAAAGGCACATTTCACGCGGTACGGATTGTTATTGATCGTATCACCAAAAATGAAGAAGATGAAACGGTAAGCCGCTTAGGTGATTCGATACAAACCGCTTTTTTTGAAGGCAAGGGTGACTGTTATGTGCGCTATATCGAGCCCGGTTCAGATAACGAAACAGAAAAGTTTTTTTGTGACCGGTTCGAGTTGGACGGGATACGTTTTGAAGAACCTACACCTAACTTTTTCAGCTTCAATAATCCTTATGGTGCCTGTAAACGTTGCGAGGGATATGGAAAAGTTATTGGCATTGACGAGGACCTGGTTATCCCTGATAAAAGTAAAACCATATATGAAGGTGCCATTGCGCCATGGCGTGGTGAAAAAATGCGCGAGTGGAACGATGAATTAATTAAACATTCATTAAAATTTGATTTCCCTATTCACCGTCAGTACAATCAGTTAACAGCAAAAGAACAAAAGCTGTTATGGACAGGTAACAAGTACTTCCGCGGACTTGATGATTTTTTTAAGGAAATGGAGGCGCAGACCTATAAAATTCAGTACCGGGTAATGCTATCGCGCTATCGTGGTAAAACTACTTGCCCGGAGTGTAAGGGCAGCCGCCTGCGCCAGGATGCTACCAATGTAAAGATCAACGGAAAATCAATAACCGATGTGGTTTTGATGTCATTAGATAAAGCGCTGGAGTTTTTCAAAACCATTGAATTAAATGAAAATGATACCAAAATTGGAAAGCGTTTATTGATGGAAATTACCAACCGCCTCAGCTTTTTAAATGATGTTGGGTTAAGCTATTTGACACTAAACCGCTTATCTAATACCCTATCAGGTGGAGAATCACAGCGCATCAACCTGGCTACTTCATTAGGCAGTAGTTTGGTGGGTTCGGTTTATGTATTGGACGAGCCAAGCATTGGTTTGCATCCGCGCGATACCCAGCGACTGATTACTGTATTAAAATCATTGCGTGATGTGGGTAACACCGTTTTGGTGGTTGAGCATGAAGAAGAAATCATGAAGGCTGCCGATCATATTATAGATATTGGCCCGGCCGCCGGTACGCATGGCGGTGAGTTGATTTTCTCTGGCACGTATGATGAAATTATAAAAGATGGTAACAGCCTTACCGGGCGTTATTTAAGTGGCAAGGAAGAAATTTCGATACCCGAAACCCGCCGTAAATGGCACGACTTTATTGAGATAAAAGGCGGCCGCGAAAATAACCTGCAGCATGTGGATGCTAAATTCCCGTTAGGGGTTTTAACAGTAGTTACGGGTGTGTCAGGTTCGGGAAAAACAAGCCTGGTAAAACGTATTTTGGCGCCCGCTCTGCAAAAAGTACTGGGCAATTATTCGGGCGAGCAAACCGGATCATATGATAGTATTGAGGGGGATTATTCAAAGATAGAGCAGGTGGAAATGGTGGATCAAAATCCGATAGGCCGTTCATCACGCTCTAACCCGGTAACGTATGTAAAAGCATGGGACGAGATTCGTAACCTTTATGCATCACAGCCGGCAGCTAAAGCCGCCGGGCTAAAACCATCGGCATTTTCATTTAACGTGGAAGGCGGCCGTTGCGATGTTTGCCAGGGTGAGGGCGAAGTAAAGATTGAAATGCAGTTTATGGCAGATATTTTTCTCACCTGCGAAACCTGTGATGGCAAACGCTTTAAGCAACATATTTTAGATGTTACTTATAATGAGAAGAATGTATCTGAAGTGTTAAACATGACGATAGACGAGGCGCTGGAGTTTTTTGCAAAAGAGCCTAAAATACTTGCTAAAATAAAGCCATTGGTTGAGGTTGGTTTGGGCTATGTACAGTTGGGGCAGTCATCAAATACCCTGTCAGGCGGGGAGGCGCAGCGTATTAAGCTGGCATCATTCCTGGTAAAAGGGAATAATACGCATAAAACACTTTTTATATTTGATGAACCTACTACAGGCTTGCATTTTGAGGATATTAAGAAACTGCTAAAATCATTTAATGCCCTGTTGGAACATGGCAACACCATTATTGTAATTGAACACAATATGGATGTTATAAAGTGTGCCGATTGGGTAATTGATATTGGCCCGGAGGGTGGTGATAAAGGCGGCAAAGTAGTGTTTGAAGGTTTGCCCGAAGACTTAATCAAGGAGAAAAATTCTTATACCGGGAAGTTTTTGAAGGAAAGATTTAAGTAGGTTAACGTTGCAAACGAGCGCAAGTAGACAAGTAGAAAACGAGAGCAGGTGGTATTCTAAGGCAGTTTATTTAGCTGCCGGTAAACTAAAAAAGAAAGTGGTGCCTACGCCCAGCTTGGTTTCAAACCAAACCTTGCCTCCGGCATTTTCAATAGAATTTTTTACAAACGCAAGTCCAAGTCCCGTGCCCGAACTTTTAGTGGTAAAGTTGGGCTCAAATATTTTTTCGCGCATGTTTTCGGGTATGCCGTTGCCGTTGTCTTTTAGGGTAAGTAAAATATTTTTATCGGTTATTACATAATCAATATTGATCATTCCCGGCCGGTCTGGCGGGGTAGCTTCAATAGCATTTTTTAATAGGTTATTAAAGCAACGCAATAGCTGGTCGCGGTCGGCATTGATGTAAAATGGATTTTCGGACCGGTGATATACAATGGTTAAATTATCCATTTGTTTAAAAATGGTAACGGCCTGGGTGAGCATATCAAAAATATTGATGCGCTCGATACGGGTATCCGGCATTTTGGCAAAGGCCGAAAACTCTGATGCGATAGATGACAAGCTTTCAATTTGCTCAACAAATGATTTGCTGAAACGTTCAAACTTCTGATCAAATTTGGGGTCTTTGTCGCGCCATGATTTTTCAAGCAATTGCAGGCCCAGCTTTAGCGGTGTCAGTGGGTTTTTAATTTCGTGCGCAACCTGCTTGGCCATTTCGCGCCAGGCACTTTCTCTTTCTGATTGCGCAAGCCTTTGGGCGCTATGCTCTAACGCGGCAATCATATTGTTGTATTCTTTTACCAACGCGCCAATCTCATCATCTCGTTCCCATTTTATAGGCTCGTTTTTTTTACCATATATGATCTTGCTCAAGCTTGCCTGTATAAAATTTAAAGGCGCGGTAATCTGGCGGGCAATAATCACCGCGAATAGCCCAATCGCTATAAATATTAAGGCATAAATATTGATCATAATATTTAGCAAAGAGCCAATGCGTTCGTCTTTATCCGCCTGATTGGAAAAATAAGGTAATTGTAAATAGGCTACTACATCACCTCTTGCATCCCTGAGTGGGGCATAGGCCGATTTATAACTTAAACCACCCAGCGTCTCGTCATTTATAAATTCTGAGTTTTTCAATTTACTTAACTTGATAAATGCCAATGCATTCATCCGTTTGGCTAATATGCCATATTCATAAATTTTGGGCTGTGTGGTAATTAATAACTCGCCGCGGCTATTAAACAAAATCAGATCTGTAGAGTAGGAATCTGCCAGATGGTCAAAATTTATTTGGGTTTCTTCGTTAATCGGTTTAAGGAACTGGTTAAGCTGCCCGCTTTCAAATACATCAATAATGCGGGTGATTTTATCCCTTATCATGGTGTTTTGCTGGTTTAAGTATTGTGTAGTGATAGACACATAGGTAATTATACCCACTAAAATTAGTGTAATAACAACTGCAAACACCATTGAGAACTGGATGCGCGTTTTATAAAGTATCCGGTCGAAATTTATTCTAAAGCTCCATTTTATTTGGTTGTCTGTAAAATTCAAGATCTTAATGCGGATCCAAGACCACCGGATTATAATAACAACGGCGCCGAATGTGAGCATCACCACAAAAAAGAAAGTAAGTGATGTAACGTCATAAAGAACGGCGTTTTCTTCCCTGCTGATCACTATTAAATTATGCTCATTGGGCCTGTATATTAAATGATTATATACAGAAAATGGTTTATACCACCGGGTATCAATACTGCGCGTTGTTTTAAGGCTGAATTTTTTTAGCGCACCTTTAAAATCAGTATTATATAAATTATATACATATTCGCCATGCTGCCGTACTAATTTATCGTCGCTGTAAAAAGCATATGAATAATTTTTATAGTCATTTTCCGGCTTGGTTTTTCCGTCAATTAATAATGCCGGAAATGAATCTGATATTTGGAGCGACTTTGATTTTAACTCAATTACAATTATCCCTAAAGTTTCGCCTTTATAGCTAACCGGAAGGATAGCAAAGTAATTTTGAAAGCCAAAAGAGGCATTCTCCCTGTAAAAGTAATTAGAAACTTTAAAGGAGCTATAAAGCACCATGTCTTTAAAATCGTTTAACGAGTAGCTTTTATCTTTTGATATGGGTTGCCCTTCATTATTAAATGCATGAATTTTAAAGTCATATTTGGTAAGGTAGCCATCAAAATAAAGCTTTTGAAAGCGGTTTTTAAGATAGTCGCTACTGTGGATAGTGTCTGTAAATGATTTTATTATAGCCGGATCGGAAATGATCTGATTTTCTACCTTTTTAAAAATATGATCGGCCGTTATATCGTCGGGCATTACCAGCTTACTGATCAATGCTTTACGTGTTTCGCGCTCTTTTAACAGCTCGAAATGATTGAGCATTGCCGATGAAATAAATGCGAACAGTAAAATTATACAGGCAAATAAACCCGAGTTTAGCTTGCGGTTGGCATAACGATAGGAATATCCGCGTATTAAAACAATAAGAGCCCATAGCAAATATACCAGGGTAAATTCGCGGTAATAACCTACAATTGCTGTAATAAAAATTATGCCGGCTATAAAAACAGATAATTGGTAGGTAACAGGAATAGGAAGTTTTTTTGAGATAGATAAACACACCTCGGTAAATAAAAACAGTATTAAAAAGCTAAAGCATAGCATTAATATACCAATGGCACTAAATACCGTAAGGTTAAGCACGTTGTTAACATCAAAACTTATTTGCGAGTGAAATACCAGGCCATAAAAAACATCAAGAAACGCAGTTAGCGCTATAATTAAAAACAATACGCAGGTAAACAAAATAGCATAGGCACTACCTTTAGCAGGGGGCGACTTAATTATACGGTTACGGTGCTTAAAAAGGAAGGTGGCAAACCAGCACGTTAATAATACATTGATGCAAAAATCGCCTAATGTTGGGAACAGGCGGCCCGAAGAATAGAGCCCGGGATTAAATATTTCGAGTTTATTGGATAGATCGGGCAGGTTATAATGAAGGTTAATAAACCTTAACAGAATAATAAACAGCGCCAGGAAGCTTAACGAAGTAATAACATATCCCTTGTGTGCCAGGTAGGTGGCAATATTGTGTATAAGTAAACACAAACTAAGCAAAGCCAGCAGCCAAAAGGTTAATTCAAAATAAAACAGGCGCTGGCTTATTCTGTCTTGCTTTAGCTTTACCGAGAATAAATATACGTTATTGATATTGTGTACTTCGTAAACATTTTTATCGGTAAAATCAGCTATCTCAATGTTGTTATCATTAATCAGGCCTGTTGAAAAAGTATTTTGAAGATATTGATTTTGAAAGGCATAGTTTGTTTTAACTATAATAAAGAAGATAGCCGAAAAATTACCTTCTGTTTTTTTAATGGCCTCATAATAGCCATTAGGTTCCTTTATAAAGGATGAACCTTCTTTAATAAATCCGGCATTATTGGGGATTACTTTGATGTCGCTCCAAAAGTCTATTTTGTTGTTTTTTAAGGTAATTGCCCCAATGTTTTTTTCGGCGGCAAATTCTTGAATGAAAGCTATTCCATCCTGCGGATTAGCCGACAGCGTTTTTAAGGAATCAAAGCTGGATTTTTTATTCAGAATCTGATAAACATAATCTTCTTTATCATGTAAATTGTCTTCAAGTAGTTTTGCTGATTGATGCAGGTTATTTTGAGGCGTGTACGTTTTTTTAGCAATAATAGCCGTTAGTAACAACATAGCTGTTAACAGGGCAAGCATTGAACGTATTTTACCGGAGTAACTCAAAGGCTTTAATTGGTTTTTGTAAAATTAGAATAAAAAAAAGCCGCTTTGGTTTGCGGCTTATAAAATTATTGTTGTAATGAGGCACTTTCCGTCGGCATTGCCCGGTCAACTTTTTTAACCAGGCCCTGTAAAACATTTCCGGGCCCAACCTCAGTAAACGAGGTAGCTCCGTCCTCTATCATTCGTTTAACGGTTTGTGTCCATCTAACCGGCCCGGTAAGCTGGGCAATTAAATTATGCTTAATTATTTCAGGATCGGTATGTGGTTTGGCATCAATATTTTGAAATATAGGGCAAATTGGAGCCTTAATTTCGGTATGTACTATAGCATGTGCCAGTTCAACCCTTGCAACTTCCATTAATGGCGAATGGAAAGCGCCGCCTACGTTAAGCTTTAAAGCCCTTTTAGCGCCGGCAGCAGTAAGTTTTTCGCAAGCCTCGTCAACACCTGCAATGGTACCTGAAATTACCAATTGGCCTGGACAGTTATAATTAGCAGGCACAACAATATTGCTTATTTCCTGGCAAACATATTCAACTGTATAATCATCCAAGCCTAAAATAGCGGCCATAGTTGATGGTTGTATCTCACATGCTTTTTGCATAGCGTTGGCACGGGCAAAAACTAAACGCAATCCATCGTCGAACGATAAGGCCCCCGCAGCCACTAAAGCGGAAAACTCACCTAATGAATGACCGGCAACCATTTCGGGTTTAAAATCATCACCTAAAACTTTGGCCAAAATAACGGAATGTAAAAATATAGCCGGCTGTGTAACATTGGTTTGTTTAAGATCCTCGTCGGTACCATTAAACATCAGATCGGTAATCCTGAAACCCAGTATTTCATTCGCTTTTTCAAACAGATCGCGGGCTTGTTCAGATTGATCATAAAGATCTTTACCCATACCTACAAACTGGGCGCCTTGCCCGGGGAAAATATATGCTTTCATTGTTATAAATTAGTGATTGGAGGTTAAAGATTAGTTGGTTTTAATAATTTGATGATTAGAGGTAAGTTAGTAAGTAAACAGCTTTTAAAGATTTGTGTTTTGCCACCTAATCTCTAATTAAATAACCTCTAATCTCTAACTTAGTTTCGAAGATATCAAATGCAAAAACTCAGCCCTCGTTTTTTCCTGCAAAAAGCCGCCGGTAAAGGCCGATGTTGTAGTAACCGAGTTTTGTTTTTGCACCCCCCGCATACACATGCAAAGGTGGCGGCATTCAATAACCACACCAACGCCAATAGGGTGCAAGGTTTCCTGTATACAATCTTTTATCTCGTTGGTTAAGCGTTCCTGTACCTGCAGCCTGCGGGCATAAGCATCTACCACACGTGGTATCTTACTTAGGCCTACTACATAGCCATTGGGAATATAAGCAATATGCGCTTTGCCAAAAAATGGCAGCATATGATGCTCACACATGGAGTATACTTCTATATCCTTAACTACTACCATCTGGCTGTATTCTTCCTTAAACAAAGCAGAGCCAAGTATTTCTTTAGCATCCAAATCATAACCATGTGTTAAATACAGCATGGCTTTGGCAATACGCTCTGGTGTTTTTAACAGGCCCTCGCGTTCAGGATTTTCGCCTAATTGTTTTAAGATGTCTTTGTAATGTGTAGACAGGCTGTCGATCAGTTCGGGGTTATAACGGTCAACTTTTTCGTAACCATTAATATCGTCATCCCTATCGGGAATATGGTTTTTATCGATCATTGTTCAGGTTTAATCACCAAAATACTCTGCAGAGTTGTTTTCGGTTTCCTCTAATCTTACCGAATGCAGAAACACACCTTCGTAAGCTTCTATCGGTCCTTTAAGCTGGTTAAAAATTTCTATGCAAAGTAATTCTGTCGATGCCATTTTGCCTTTCATAAATTCAACATCCATATTAATGTTTTTATGATCAAGCTTCTCAATAACACTATCGTTAATGATCACTTTCAGCTCTTTAAGGTCTATCAAATAGCCTGTTGCATGGGTTATTTCGCCCTTTACGGTTACATACAAATTATAGTTATGCCCATGCCAGTTTGGATTGGCGCATTTGCCAAATACTTCCGCATTTTTTTCTGCGCTCCATTCTTCCCGGTACATTCTATGTGCGGCGTTAAAATGTTCCCTGCGCGTAATGTGTATCATCATAATATTTAATGGGTGCAAATATACAAAACAAAAACAGGCGTTTGTTTTTATCTTAGTAGTCAAAAATAAAAATGACATGCGGATATTAGTAGTTGCTGCTACCCAGCCGGAGGTTGAGCCTTTGATGGAGGCCTTGCATATGCAAAAATCGGAAGATGAACCTAATTTGTTTGTCACCCGGCATGCATCCATTGCCAACTGCTCGGTGTTGATTACCGGGGTGGGCATGGTGCCTACCGCGTTTGCATTGGCCAGGCATTTGCCGCATAATGTTTATCATCTGGTTATCAACCTGGGGATTGCAGGTAGTTTTGACCGTGGCATAGCTTTAGGCGAGATACTTGAGATAACCGAAGATACCTTTGCCGAACTGGGTGCCGAGGATGATAAAAAGTTTATCAGCATTGAAAAGCTGGGTTTTGGCGCCAGCATTTTTAAACCAACCAGCAACATTGGTCACTTCACCAAGAAAATAAGACTTAAACAAGTCAATGCTATTACTGTAAACAAGGTACATGGCAATGAAGATTCAATAGCTAATATAGTTGAACGCCTTAACCCGCAACTGGAAAGCATGGAGGGCGCCGCCTTTTTTTATGCCTGCCGGGAGTTGAAGGTGCCCTGCATACAAATCAGAGCAGTGTCAAATTATATAGAAAAACGTAACCGGGATAACTGGCAGATAGGGCTTGCTGTTAAAAATCTGAATAACTTTGCCATTGATTTAATAAAGGAGTTGTAAGTTTTGTACCTGCCGGTTGTATGTACCTGCACTCATAACCCACAACTCATAACCCACAACTCATAACCCACAACCCGATGAAACTAACACTTGGCTTTTCTCCCTGCCCTAACGATACCTTTATTTTTGACGCGCTTATCCATCATAAAATTGATACCGAAGGTTTAGATTTTGAAGTATTTTATGATGATGTGGAAACGCTGAATCAAAAAGCATTCAGGGGCGAATTGGATATTACCAAACTAAGTTATCATGCTTTCGCCTATATCGCTAATCAATATGTATTATTAGATGCAGGCAGTGCACTGGGTTTTGGCGTTGGCCCAATGTTGATTTGCAAGGCTGATCCTGATACACTTCGCTCACAACTCGCAACTCACAACTCACAACTAAAAATAGCTATCCCCGGCAAGTACACTACCGCCAATTTTTTATTGGGACTGGCATTCCCGGAGGCTACCAATAAACAGGAAATTGTTTTCTCGGATATTGAGAACGCGGTATTGGACGGCAGGGTTGATGTGGGCCTGATCATTCATGAAAACAGGTTTACCTACCAGGATAAAGGCTTAAAAAAAATACTTGATCTGGGCGATTACTGGGAAAAACAAACCGGTTGCGCCATACCGCTTGGCGGCATTGTGGCTAATCGCAATTTACCGCAGGATATTCAGCATAAAATAAATCGTGTTTTGCGCCAATCGGTTGAGTTTGCTTTTGCCAATCCAAAATCAGGATTAGAATATATCCGTTCGCATGCGCAGGAAATGAGCGAAGAAGTAATGTATAAGCACATTGAGCTGTATGTAAATAAATACTCTGTTGATTTGGGCCAAGAGGGTAAAAAAGCGATCAAACTATTATTTGATACAGCATTAGAGAAGGGGATAATTCCTGAAATAAAGGAAAAGATATTTTTGACGTAAAGCTTAATTAGGTAAGGCATAATGACCATGTATCCCTCATGCCATTGCGAACCAATTCCATAGCACTGGTTCGCAATGGCATGAGGGATAGATAATCAATTATTTAAACCATTTTTCAACGATGGTTTAGCCAGCGCCAGAATTGACGACATTTTAAAAGTTGTCAATTCTTTTTATTATGAATTTTATATAACTCAGAATGACGGGTGGACTACTCGTTACTCAGCAAATAATTCTTAAATCCTTCAAAATCCTTACCTAATTTGGCAGCTTGTTTTGGTTTTGTTTCCAGTTCTTTGACCAGGGCCGGAACTTCAACTTTAGTGGCAATCCTTTCCGGGAAAACATCGGGGAACTTACAGGGATGCGCGGTTGACAGAAATATGCCGGTTGTGCCAGTTGGGTGATCTTGCTGCCAGTCTTTTAAAGCCTGCCATGCAATAGCCGTATGTGGGCAAACCACATATTGATAAGCGTCATAAACCCATTCAATGGCTTTTACGGTTTGCTCATCATCATAGCTGTAGCCGGTTACCAGGCTTTTTAACTGGCCCATATTATCCTTAAACATATCTGCAATACGTACCCAATTACTTGGGTTGCCCACATCCATGGCATTTGAAAGGGTAGAAACAGAAGGCTTTGGTTGGTAAACGCCTGTAGCTAAAAAATGCGGCACGGTATCATTCGCATTGGTAGCGGCAATAAAATGTTCAACAGGTAACCCCATCTTCCAGGCTAATAACCCGGCACCTATGTTCCCAAAATTACCGCTTGGAACTGAAAATACGATCCTGCTTTTACCCACCTTTAAAGCCTGCGCATAAGCATTAAAGTAATAAAAGGTCTGCGGTATTAAACGGGCTATATTTATGGAATTTGCAGATGTTAAACGAAACTTTTCATTCAGGTCCTTATCTGTGAATGCCTGCTTTACCAACGCCTGGCAATCGTCAAAAGTGCCATCTACCTCAATGGCCCGAATGTTTTGCCCATTGGTGGTTAATTGCAACTCTTGTATATGGCTCACCTTGCCTTTGGGGTATAAGATAGTAACACGGGTGTTAGGCACGCCTAAAAAGCCTAAAGCTACCGCACCACCCGTATCACCGGATGTTGCTACCAATACATCTAACTGTTTTTCGCCATCTTCTAAAAAGTAGCTCATTATCCGGCTCATAAAGCGGGCGCCAAAATCTTTAAAGGCCAATGACGGGCCTTTAAAAAGTTCCAGCACGTACACGTTCTCTTCCAATTCAACTATCGGCGCGTAAAAATTGATCGCGTCGTAAATGATCGCCTTCAGATCGGCCTCGGGGATGTCATCGCCTAATAAGTTTTTGGCTACATGAAAAGCGATCTCGGGTAAGGTATAACTATCCAGGTTATTGATAAATTTATCATCCAGGCGTGGGATTGCTACCGGCATATATAAACCTTTATCCTGCGGCATACTGTTAAAAACAGCTTCTTTAAAGCTAACCCTTGTGGATAGGTTGTTGGTACTGTATAATTTCATTTTTTATATTTCGAATATCGAATATTCAATTTCGGATTTATTTTTTTACGCGTCATTGTGAAAATTTGTACCTCGCAATGACGTCGGAGGAAGAGGGGCTCCATTGTCTTCGTTCCTCGTGACACAGTTTTATATCTACCCCAATACCCTTGGCCCCATATCATTTATGGTAGAAACATAGGTATTTGACCCGATATGAATACTTGTTAAATGCTGCTGCAGCTTTTGCGTGATCAGTATAGCGGTTTCCTCATCGCGTGTAAAAGCAAATACAGACGGGCCGGAACCGGAAATGCCGAAACTTACAGCACCCATATTCATCGCTATTTCGCGCATATGATAAAAATCAGGTATCAACATAGAACGCACCGGCTCAACCAGAATATCCTGCATACTCCGGCCAATCAGGTCAATGTCCTGCATAAATAAGCCGCTAACCAGGCCCGCAATATTACCCCATTGGGTAACGGCATCCTTCATTAAAATTTTATTACGGATAATTTGCCTTGCCTCACGGGTAGGTACATCCACATCCGGGAAAACAATAGCGCAATATAATCCGGCAGGATGCGGTAAACGTACCACATCTAAAGGTGCATAGCTGCGTATCAGCACAAAGCCACCTAACAGGGCCGGTGCCACGTTATCCGCGTGGCCATGGCCGCAGGCCATTTCTTCACCTTTAATAGCAAAAGGCAATTGATTTATCGGGTCAGAATCATCACCCAATAAAGTTTTAGCTGCAAATAACCCGGCAACTGTACTGGCCGAGCTTGAGCCTAAGCCACTACCGATAGGCATTTTTTTATGCAGCTCAATATCCAGCCCTAAATCTGTACGGCCAATGCTTTCTAAATAATGTTTAACGCTTACGCTTACTGTATTTTTAGCAGGGTCAAGAGGCAGGCGGCCATCGTCGCCGGTAATTTTACTAATGGTAATACCCGGTTTATTGGTAATGCGCATTATTACTTCATCGCCCGGTTCATTAACGGCGAAGCCCAGCACATCAAATCCGCATACTACGTTGGCAACGGTAGCCGGCGCAAATACAGAAACACTGCCCCCGCCCCCTGCCCCCCTAAAGGGGGAGGAATTAATGTGTTGTTTTTTTTCGGTTGAAATATCTTCTATCTTTTCCATAATTATCAACTGTTGTTCCCCCCTTCAGGGGGATAGGGGTTTAATTGGCCCCTATATTTATTAAATCAGCAAATACACCTGCGGCAGTTACTTCGGCACCTGCACCAGGGCCTTTAACTACCAACGGGCGTTCTTTATACCTATCCGTAGTAAAGGAAATGATATTATCACTACCGGATAAGGTATAAAAAGGGTGATTCTCATCTATCATTTGCAATGTGATTGACACTTGTCCTTTATCCAACTGACCTATATATCTTAAAACTTTTCCCTCGGCTTCTGCTTCATTTTTCAGGTTGGCGAAGTACGCGTCCTCTGCTTTTAAGGTTTCATAAAAATCCTCTACCGAAATAGCATTCAGACAAGCTTCCGGTAACATATTTTCTAATTGTACATCACTGGCTTCTAAAGCATAACCGCCATCGCGGGCCAGTATCAGCATTTTACGCATAAAGTCGGTGCCACGCAGATCATCGCGTGGGTCAGGCTCGGTATATCCTTTTTCCTGCGCCATCTTCACCACGTCATGAAAGCTTACATCGCCCTTAAAATTATTGAAGATAAAAGATATGGTGCCTGATAGTATAGCTTCAATGCGCTGTATCCTGTCGCCGCTGTTCATCAGGTCCTTTAAGGTACGGATAATAGGCAGGCCCGCCCCAACATTGGTTTCGTAGAAGAAATCGACCCCGTGCTGCCTTGCTGTATCCCTAAAGGTTTTATACTGACTATATACCGATGAGTTGCCTATTTTATTACAGGTAACAATAGATATGGTCGACTTGAAAATTTCCTCGTAAAGTTCAATAGGTTTAGGGCTTGCTGTATTGTCTATAAATACACAGTTAGGCAGATTCATGCTTTGCATGCGGGCAACAAACATTTCCAGATCGGCTGGCTCACCAGCTTCCTGCAGCGCTGTTTCCCAGCTATCTAAGGGTATACCATCTATATTAAACAGCATTTTACGGGTATTGCTGATGCCTGCAATTTTAACCTGGATGCCATTGTTGGCCTGCAAAAATTCGGCATGGGCGTTTAACTGTTTAAAAAGCGTTTTGCCAATGTTGCCGGTACCCAGGCAAAAGGCATGTAAGGTTTTAGTTAATTGTATAAAGAAAGCATCATGCACCGCGTTCAGGGCCTTGGCCAGGTCGCCCGATGATATGATAACCGAGATATTGTACTCCGACGAGCCCTGCGCAATTGCCCTCACGTTAACGCCGTTACGACCCA
>DASWOZ010000371.1:0-4056 GCA_036398535.1 Mucilaginibacter sp.
ACTTACCGGCTGCAGCCGCTTCAAAAATATTGATCTCATCCAGATACTTTAACAGCAACTCGGTAACCAGCGGTTTTTTATAATAGCAGGAAAGCATTAACGGCGATACGTTATGGCTGGTTTTGGCAGTAGCCAACGTGGGGTTCTGGGTTAGCAGCGCGTTTAATCCGATCAGGTCGGAATTGGTGATATATTCTTCCAGTTGTTGAAGGCTCATTATTTTCAATATTACTAAAAATTAAAAATCAAGCCAAATAAGTTGTTTAATCTATTAACTTTATATTTGTAATTTACTACCGTAACCAGGGATGCCGATAAAAGGAAATCAGTTTAGATCAAATAATTTTAAAGAGGAGAATTTACCCCGCCAATCGTCAGCTAAAGCAGAAAAGGAGCGTGTTGTAAAGCCCAAAACAGAAAGAATGCCTGTTTTTGACTTGCAGGATGGACGCATAGTTAAAATTATCGGTTTGTTTTTTTTAATACTGTCGGTCTATTTTTTAATTGCCTTTACCTCCTATTTATTTACCTGGCAGCAAGACCAAAGCTATGTATCTGCTGCAAATGGCGGCTGGCATAACCTGTTTAAAACACAGCAGGAATTAATTGATAACGGCCTTAAAAACCCGGTGGTTGAAAACTGGCTGGGTAAATTTGGCGCGCTGCTTTCTAATCAATTTATTTTTGAGTGGTTCGGGGTGGCTTCCTTTCTGTTTGTATTGGTATTTTTCATTATCGGCTATCGCCTGTTGTTTAAAGTAAAGCTATACGCGGTTAATAAAACCTTAGGCTACTCGCTTTTTGGGCTGGTATTTATTTCTATCGCTATTGGTTTTGTACACGCCTTTATTATTGATTATCCGCACTTTTTAGAGGGCCAGTTTGGTTTTTGGAGCAATCGTTTGCTGGATGCGCAAATCGGGCAGGCAGGCACTGCCGGGTTATTGGTATTTGCCGCGCTAACCGTATTAATTATTGCTTATAATATTGATTTTAAAATTCCGCAGCGGAAGGCAAAAAAACCAGAAGACGGCCCGGTTTTTAGCCAGTTAGTGGAGCCCATTGGATATAGTGAGGATGAATTAACATCCTCCACCGAATGGAATCAGGGTACTAATCAGTTAAAAACAGAACCACCGCTACAGCAACCCAAAGAACAATTAAAGCAACAGCCCATAGAGCAAACCCCGGTTTTCCATGAACCGTTGGTATTAACTCCCGACCCTGACACAGAGGCTTATGAAACAGCTACGGATGGTGATATTCCGTTAACAATTGAAACAGAAAGACCTAATCCGATTTTAAACATCGAAAAATCAGACGATGACAAGGCCAGATCATTAGTTGAACAGTTTGGTACTTATGACCATAAGCTTGAGCTGGCGTCCTACAAATATCCTACGCTTGAACTGTTAGAAAATTATGGTTCTAACAAAATAGCCGTTAACTCCGAAGAACTGGAAGCCAACAAAAACAAAATTGTTGAAACACTGAATCATTATAATATTGAGATAGATAAGATCAAAGCCACTATTGGGCCAACGGTTACCTTATATGAAATTATCCCGGCCCCGGGTGTGCGTATCTCCAAGATCAAAAATCTGGAAGATGACATTGCACTAAGCTTAGCCGCATTGGGCATCCGTATTATTGCGCCTATGCCGGGTAAGGGTACCATTGGTATTGAAGTACCTAATCAAAACCCCGAAATGGTTTCTATGCGCTCTGTATTAGCGACAGAAAAGTTCCAGACCACCACCATGGATCTGCCTATCGCTTTAGGTAAAACCATATCTAACGAAGTATTTATTGCTGATTTGGCCAAAATGCCGCATTTGCTGGTTGCGGGTGCTACAGGCCAGGGTAAATCGGTTGGTATTAACGCCATATTGGTTTCGCTGCTTTATAAAAAGCACCCTTCAGAGTTAAAGTTTGTATTAGTTGACCCTAAAAAAGTGGAACTAACCCTGTTCCGTAAAATAGAGCGTCATTTTTTGGCCAAACTACCAGACGAAGCCGATGCTATTATTACCGACACCAAAAAAGTGGTAAATACATTGAACTCACTTTGTATCGAGATGGATCAACGGTATGATCTGTTAAAAGACGCACAGGTACGTAATTTGAAAGAGTACAATCAAAAGTTTGTTAACCGCAAAATAAGCGATCCCGAAAAGCATCGTTACTTGCCATTTATTGTGTTGGTGATTGATGAATTTGCCGATTTGATGATGACCGCGGGAAAAGAAGTGGAGCAGCCTATTGCCCGTATAGCGCAGTTGGCCCGTGCAGTAGGTATACATTTGGTTATTGCCACACAACGGCCATCGGTTAATATTATTACGGGTACCATTAAGGCCAACTTCCCGTCAAGGCTGGCCTTCAGGGTATTGTCAAAAATAGATTCGCGTACCATATTAGATGCCGGCGGTGCCGATCAGCTAATCGGCCGTGGTGACATGCTGTTCTCTACCGGAAGCGACCTGATACGTCTGCAATGCGCGTTTGTGGACACGCCAGAGGTAGAAAAAATATCCGACTTTATAGGCAGCCAAAAGGGTTATCCAACCGCTATGCTACTGCCTGAATATGTAGGCGAAGGCGAAAGCAGCAGTTCGAAAGATTTTGATTCAGACAACCGCGACCCGATGTTTGAGGAAGCTGCCCGTTTAATAGTGATGCATCAGCAAGGCTCAACTTCATTGATACAACGCAAGCTTAAATTGGGCTACAACCGTGCAGGGCGTATTATCGATCAGTTAGAAGCAGCCGGCATAGTAGGTCCGTTTGAAGGCAGCAAAGCCCGTGAGGTACTATACCCTGATGAATACTCGTTATTACAATATATTGAAACCTTAGAAAATAAGGATTAGGGTAGAAAGAATTGAATTGACAACTTTTTAAAAATTGTCAATTCTTTCAAACTAAAACAAGAAGACTTGCGAGGTTTTAAAAACTTCGTAAGTCTATACCGCATATAAAATACTTTAATTGAACAATCGTTCTTTATAAATGAAAAATATACTGATATATACCTTTCTGCTCATAGCAATTACAACAACTGCATTTGCTCAAAAAGATGCACAGGCTAAAGCTATACTTGACCCATTGAGCCAAAAATACAAGGCATACACTGCCATAAAAAGCGATTTTACTTTTACACTGGATGACGCCCAGGAAAATATGAAAGCCACCCAAAATGGCAGCTTAATAGTACAACCCAAAGCCAATAAATTCAGGATAACCTTATATGCGCAAAACTCGGCCAAACACGATGTAGAGCAGGAAATTATAAGTGATGGCAAAAGCCAATGGACCTACAACAAAAAAGATAAAGAGGTACAACAAAACAATGCCGACCACAACAGTGATGGATTTAACCCCGCGCAAATATTTACAGTATATGAGCATGGTTACAAATACCTGTATACAGGCGATCAAAAAATTGGCGGTAAAGTTTACCAGGTAATTGACCTGAGCCCGGAGAATGATAAAAACCTGTATTTTAAAATACGGCTGATGATAGATAAGGTTAAAAAACAAATATACAGCACCCTTATATTTGATAAAAATGGCAGCAAATACAATTATGTATTTAAAACGTTTGTAACCAACCCACCCGTAACAGATGATACTTTTACATTCGATCCTAAAACACATCCGGGGGTTGAAGTGGTAGATTTGCGGTAGGATGTTAAATACAATGATGAGCAATTGCCGCTTATCTATTATTTGGCTAAAGCCTTAATTTTTTATTACAAGTCCATCACATGAATGGGACGGCAATGAAGATCATAAATCTATTATCAATAGCTTCGGCCTATAAACCTTAAATGGAACGCTAATGGATTATAATTTCATTGCCGTTGGCTGAAGCCAACGGATTAAAAGTAAAAACCTGGGCTTTAGTCAAAAAACTTGATTTTAAAACCGGGCTCAACAATTTGATTTATACTCATCATAAATCGTAATTCTAAAATCGTAATTTTACCCCATATGCTCACCATGACCAACCATACGCTCGAAAAAATGGAGCTGCTGTTAAAAACAGGCGGT
>DASWOZ010000372.1:0-5837 GCA_036398535.1 Mucilaginibacter sp.
TTTTGGCCGCGGCAGGTACTTATGCTTTAGATCATCATGTAGAGCGTTTAAAAATAGACCATGCACATGCGCAGATATTGGCCGAAGAATTAGTTAAATGTGCCTGGGTAACCAGCGTAATGCCAGTTGAAACCAACCTGATATTGTTTGATACGGTTGAGCCGGCGGCTTTAGTTTCAGAAAAGTTGGCTAAACACGGTATACTGGCTTTACCTACTGCTGCCAATCGCATCCGTTTTGTATTGCATTTAGATGTGCATCCCGAGCAGGTGGAGTATGTGGTTAAAGTTTTGAGTCAGGAGTTCTGAGAATCTGTTTTGAAATTTATTCAACATCGTTATTGCGATGAACGAAGCAATCTCTACGCGCCAGGCAACCTACTTACATAATATATACCTATTAGTGCAGAGATATTAAGATTTGACAACTTTTTAAAAGTTGTCAAATCTTAATCAAGTTTATCTAACTTTTAGCTTATTTCAACTCTCTGTCGGCTGATTGTCTTTCAACCATCCAGCCAGGGTATTCTTTTGGCAGGGCGCTTACTTCATCTATCTTTTTCAGGTCCTCTGCTGATAATTGCAGGTCGGTTGATTTGATATTGTCACGTAACTGATCCGTATTTTTAGCACCGATGATGGTACTGGTTACGCCTTTTTGCAAACGTACCCATGCCAATGCAACCTGCGCGGCAGATACATTATATTGCTTCCCTACTTCGCTGATGACATCAATAATATCATAAGCTTTATCTTTATTTATTGGTGGAAAATCAAATGTTTCACGCCTTGAATCGCCGGGTTTTTCATTATCACGCGTAAATTTTCCGGACAGGAAACCACCTGCCAGCGGGCTCCACGGCATAACGGCCAGGTTTTGGTCGGCAGCTAAAGGCAAAATTTCGCGCTCAATATCACGGCCGGACAGCGAGTAAAAATATTGCAGGCCCACAAATTTGTTCCAACCATGTTTTTCGGCAATGCCTAAACCTTTCATTACCATCCATGCCGGCCAGTTACAAACGGCTACATAACGCACTTTGCCGGTTAAAACAATATCATTTAATGAGCGCATAATTTCTTCTATTGGCGTTTTGAGGTCTACACCATGCACATATAAAATGTCGATATGATCTAACTGTAAACGCTGTAAACTTTCGTCAACCGATTGAAAGATATGGTAACGGGACAAGCCGACATTATTTACGCCTTCGCCCATACGGCCGCGCACTTTGGTAGCTATAACCAATTCACTGCGATTAAGGCCGGTATGCCTTATAGCTTGTCCTAATAATCTTTCAGATTCGCCAAAAGAGTAAACATTGGCGGTGTCAATAAAGTTGATGCCTGAATCTACCACGGTTTTGATCAGGTCGTTAACTTCTTTTTGCTGTACTTTGCCTATGGCTTCCCAGTAGCCTTTGCCGCCAAAGGTCATGGCGCCAAAACAGATTTCGGATACTACCAAGCCTGTGTTGCCTAAAAAATTGTATTTCATAAAAGGTATGTGTTTGATGTAAAGTAAAATTGAGCATTAGTTTTAAATAAAACGGTCAGGTAGGCGTAAAACTTAAAACAAGTGTATATGTTGTTGTCGGTATGAACCGCCTGCTACAAAAACTGGAAAAAATTGGCCGAGATCCAAAAGTTACGGCAAAAGCTGTTGGCCTGCGTTATGTGGCTGATTCAGCACCAGGCTATACCCGTAAAAAGGCGGGCAAAGGCTGGAGTTATTATGATGCTGATGGTAACCGGGTGAAGGATAAAGAGCTGATTACCCGATTTAATAACCTGGTTATTCCGCCGGCTTATACTAATGTTTGGATCTCGCCGTATGAGAATGGGCATCTGCAATTTACCGGCACAGATGCCGCGGGCCGTAAGCAATACCGCTATCATACACACTGGAATAAAATACGTAACCAATCTAAATACCATCGTTTACAAACATTTGCTTTGCATTTGCCTGCCATACGCAAGCAGGTAGATAAGGATTTGGCCAGGCACAACCTTGGCCATGAAAAGGTAGTAGCATTGGTAGTACGGTTAATGGAGCTCACCAGCATCAGGGTAGGGAATGAGTCATACAAAAAGCTGTATGGATCATTTGGCTTAACTACCCTGCAAGACAGGCATGTAAAGATTGAAGGCAGCCAAATTAAGTTTGACTTTAAAGGAAAAAAAGGCGTTTATCATAAGGTGTCGCTGCAAAGTAAGAAGCTGGCTAAACTGGTTAAACAATGCCGGGATATTCCGGGTAAGGAGCTTTTTCAGTTTTATGACGCAGAGGGCAAACGTTGTACCATTGGCTCGGGCGATGTTAATACTTACCTGCATGAAATTACCGGGGAAGATTTTACTGCCAAAGATTTCAGAACATGGAGTGGAAGCGTAAGCGCCTTGTATGCGTTTAAGGAAGCAGGGGAATTTGAAACTGTAAGCGAGTGCAAAAAAAAGATAGTAAGTGTATTGGATGAGGTAGCTGTTAACTTAGGCAATACCCGCACAGTTTGTAAAAAGTACTATGTGCATCCTACCGTGATTAAAAGTTATGAAGAGGGTACCATCTTTAATTACATTAAAGAATTGGATGAAGACAAAAATGTAAGTTCGTCCGAATTAAGTAAAGCTGAAAAAGCCTTGTTAGAAATATTGGCAAAAGAGAAACTTGCAGAAGCAAGCTGAGATTCTTTTATTTTTTCACTAAAATATATTCACCAGAAAAATCAGTGGAGCTATGCAGATCTTGCATATCATCCATTTCTTTTGAGCCCATACGTACATTAACAACGGATATGATGGCCCCGCGGGTACCTGATGCCATGGGTATAACTCTCATTTCATTCAACCTGATGTTATAAGATAATTTGCCATCGCTACCTAAGCATTGCTGTAAATATTTAAGCGGTATGCTCAATTCGTAAGTAAATACTTTTTTATCGTCAAACGATGTGCCTGTTTTTATTCCGGTTTCATTATAAACCGATAGTAAAGTATCCGTCACTTCCTTTATCCCTCTAACGTCCATTTCTTTGGCAGCTGTAGCAAATTGCTTATTTACTTCGGCCTCATTGTAAGGCGTAGTTTCATCCGTAGATTTTACCTTCCTGGCTATAGATGAACGATCAGAAACCGATAGCAGCGGAAAAGTTATTGATGCGGCTGCGTTTTTGTTTTTTTTATCCGCGTTTTTTACAGTAAAAGTTAAACCACCTGAGATTATTTTCTCTATTGGGTGTGCATCTGTAGCCTGTACAATTAAGTATAGATTGTTCTTGTCGTTAGCTATCGAATAATATATATCATTACTTTTATTGTAAGCCTGGAATTGGTTATGCCACTCAGTCGGTTTTCCATCAATTTTAATATTAGCAGGCGCAGATAAGCTACTTTGCTGTATAGGGGGAAGTTTTTGCGCGTTTGCTGTGATAGCAATAATACCCGATAAAAAAGCTGGTATAACTTTTTTAAGTGTTTGTTGGCTTGGTTTTTTCATGATAGGTTAAGTTAGCGAGGTTTGTTACTGAAGATAACGGTAGCTTTTAGGCAAAATTGCAAGGTGTCTTAATATTACTAGGTCATTTATAAACAAACAGATATAATTGAATATAGGTATAAGATGGTACTACAAAAAGTGATAGGGTTAGGTAACTAGTGCAGGATAAAAAAGGGTTGGCCTAAAAGGTCAACCCTTTTTAACTTATTTATTACTTTTCTTTTTAGTTACAATGAACAGTATTCCGTTTTTGGCTTTATCACCATACAAGCTTTTGGTTTCTTCATCAGTTTTTACAACTATGCGGTCAATGTCAAAAGCCGACAGTTTTTTCATGTCTGCTTCGGTAGATATTTTGCCATCTATAATTACCATTTTATTTGAAAATTGGCTGATACTTGTATTTCCCGGAAAAGATGAGCTTAAATCTTTTGAAAAAGTAGGAGCAGGGGCCAGGGAAAAGCCAGATACGGCTATACTATTATCTCCGGTTACCGTTGCAAGGGTTCTGCTTCCTGCTATGGCCCGCACAACATCCGGGCGGTTTACATAAAAAGTATCTACAATCATATGGCCATTTACCATTTTGGGGTTCTTGCCAATTTTGATCGTATCCAGCACAACTTTTTGCCCATTATTAATGGTAGTTGTGTTTGTCGTGTTAAGGTCGTGCCCGTTTACTTTGATCCTGGTTGTTTGCTTCCCATCAGAACTTTTAGTGGTAAGATATAAAACAGTGTTGTCTTTTGGCTGCGTTTTATCAACATCAATTCTATCTATATTATTAGGGTTTATAAAATTTAGTTCATTTCTGTTAACCACTTTGCCATCAATAACCAATACGGGTTGATTTGTGGCGCTTAATTTATGGATAACCATTTTAGGGTTGCTATCTGTTGAAAATGAATAATTTATAGGTGCATTATATATTCGAATCGTATCACGGTGTTTTTTTATAGTATCTGTAAGTATATAGGCAACAAGTTTTGTTTTATTGGCCGTATCCTTTGGCTGAATAAAATTAATTATGGAGGCGCTCATTTTGCTTGCGCTACGGTCAACAGTTTTAATGATATTGATATGTGCTACTGACTTAGTAATGGCTTTATAAGCAATTTTGCTTTTTTTGATCAATTCGGCTTTTGATATGCTGAAAGATAGGAGGCATACTAAAACTATGGGCACTAAAAACGCGTAGCGTGTGAGGGTAACATTTGAAGATCTTTTAGCGTTCATCATAATAATTCGTTTTTTAATAGTTGACAGGTTAAAATGGTTAACTATGTTTTGCGGAGAAGCGGCAAAGCTTACATTAACCAAACTATACTGGTATTGCTTGGTGTCTATGCCGTTTCGTAATATTTTACGATCCGTTATAAATTCAATATTTTCACGTATAGCCTTTTTCATAAGCCAAACCCCTGGGTTAAACCAGTAAAATATAGTGCTTAATTCGGCCAGCAGCACATCCAAGGTATGCCATTCATTAATATGTATCTGCTCATGCAGTAATATGGCTTTCAAATCATCCTTTTTATGATTTTTAGGATTCACGTAAATGCTTTGCCAAAAAGAGAACGGCCCGGCATTATCATTTATCAGTCGTACGTTGTGCTCATCAATGGTAGCAGGTATTGAGTTACGGTACATTTTATAAAGCGAGTATAACTGCATTAACAGGCGTAGCGCCAGTAGTAGCGCTCCTGTCCAAAATATAACCCCGGCCCAATACCAATAGTTGGGTTTGGTAAGTGGCTTTACAAAGGCCGCTGCCGGCGTTTGCAGGTTTAACACAATTATTTGCGCGGGCCGTGCCAATTGCTGGTGACGCTGTGCAAAATTATCCAGGTTGATTTTGGGGTAGACACTGGCAAATAGTATGGCCGCTACCAGGTAAATACGATTAAGCGTGTAAAATGTAAGATGCCTTAACACCAGATAATAACCCGCACAGAATAATAATAAGGCGACATTTACTTTTAGTAAAAAAACAAACAGAGCTGGCATGGTGGTAGTGTTTAAGGTTTTTCAATTAATTTAATGATCTCTTTTAATTCGGTAGCGCTTATCTTTTTTTCGTTTGCAAAAAACGTCACCAGATCTTTATAGGAGTTTTTAAAATAATCGTTTACAAACCCACTCATAAAGCGTTTTTTATACTCTTCTTCGGCTATGGTTGGTACATAGCGAAACGAATTACCAACTTTTTCACTTTCCAAAAACTCTTTACGCTCCAGGTTCTTTATTGTAGAGGCCAGGGTAGTATAAGGTGGTTTTGGCTCGGCCATCAGATCAAGAAAATCTTTGATAAAACCTTTACCTTTTTGCCAAACGGCCAGCAT
>DASWOZ010000373.1:0-2279 GCA_036398535.1 Mucilaginibacter sp.
TTACTATTAAATAAATGCGACCAGCCTTTATCATCTTTAGGGTTATCGCCCGGGGTACGGAACCAACCCTGATAGCCGGCCATTATCTTATTAGTCATTGTAGTGGCATCTACCACATCCTGAGCTTGCAGTTGTTTAGTAGTTATAGCAAATAGTAATACTAATGCTATCCATTTAAATTTTGTTGTAACTGCTAACTGCGCAAAACCAGCTTTATGTTGTAATAATTGAGTTGACATATAGATAGGCATTTAAAATTTCGCTTAATTATTCAGGACGGTTTACCTGTAGCTTACCAAAATTATAATTAGGCTTATTGCCCATAATCAAGGTAAGTTTACCACCATTTATAATATCCTGATGAGAGATATAACTATTTTTATAAGCCTTGCCGTTTAAAGTAAGGCTTTGTATGTAAATATTATCGGCACTGTTATTAATGGCTTCTACCGTAAACTTTTTACCGTTTTCCAGATTTAACGTGGCTTTATCAAATAAGGGACTACCTATAACATAATTTCCTGATGCTGGGAATACCGGGTAAAAACCAAGCGATGAAAATACATACCAGGCAGACATTTGACCGCAATCTTCATTACCAATAATTCCATCCGGAATTGCCTTATAAAAGTCTTTCATGATAAACCTTACTTTTTCGGCGGTTTTCCATTGCTGGCCGGTATAAGCATATAAATAAGTAATGTGGTGGCTGGGTTCATTTCCATGTGCATACTGCCCAATTAAGCCTGTCAAATCGCCAAGTCCGCCTTCTTCAGTATAATTAAGTTTAAAAAATTCATCCAGCCTGTCATTAAAAACTTTTTCACCACCTAACAGGGATACCAGGCCCGGTACGTTTTGCGGTACAAGCCAAAGATATTGCCATGCATTACCTTCGGCATATAAATTATTTTTGCTTTTTAGCGGGTCAAAACCCGGCGACCAGTTGCCATCGGATGTTTTACCTTTGAAAAATTTGTCCGAAGGGTCAAAGTATAGTTTATAATTCTCGGCTCTTTTCTTAAAATAATTGTAATCATCTGTTTTGCCAAGCTTTTTAGCCATTAAAGCAATACTTCCGTCACTTATAGCATACTCAAGCGCTTTGGCAACGGGCCTGCTTTGTTTATCGGTAGGAATAGGCTTAAAGTTCTTTACGTACATCATACCTAAAGAATCTGACATGGCGGTATTTTTTACGGCCTCATATGCTTTTTGTACGTCAAATCCCTTTATTCCTTTTAAATAAGCTTCGGCTACCACTTGCAGGCTGCTTATGCCTACCATTGTACCCGTTTCATTACCCATTAAATGCCAGATAGGTAATTTACCCTGTTGCTGATAAATAGCAAGCATGGTATTGATCATATCAGCCGTGCGTTTAGGCTGTGTAAGTATGTAAAGCGGATTATCTGCGCGGTAGGTATCCCAAAGCGAAAAAACACTATAATTAGTAAACGGCACGTTATTATATACTTTTTTATCTGTACCCCTGTAATCATTATTATGATCATTAAACATGGCCGGGTCTATCATCGTGTGGTATAAGGAGGTATAAAATATGCGCTTGTTGGACAAATTTTTAGTTTCAACGTTAATTTTCCCCAGTTCGTTGTTCCATTTGGCATCCGCTTCGCGTACGGTTTTTTGAAAATCCCATGCAGGTATTTCTGCATTGATGTTGGCCAATGCGCTTTCAGCGCTTACTGGTGATATCCCCACCTTTAGCATCACAGTTGAAGGCGCGTTATCAAAACTGATCAATCCTTTAATGGCCGTGCCTTTGCCGCTTGTCCCTGTTAAAAGTTTGTTATCGTCATATACATTGAACACAGGGAGAGGCGTTAAGGAACGGATAGCAAAAAATAACCATTGATTTTTTGCCCATCCTTTTGAAAAACGATACCCTTCCAGCGTATATTGATCTGTCCGGGTTATATAAGTTTCTGTACTTTTATCATTAATCCCTTCTTTTAAATCAATAATAACATGTGCGTTTTTCCCGGCCGGAAAATGATATTGATGAAAAGCTACTCTTTCGGTAGCTGTTAATTCAACGTTTATACCATAATCATCCAGTTTAACGGAATAATAACCCGGGCGCACTTTTTCGTTCTTATGAGAATAATGAGAAGCATACCCACTACCCGCAACTGTTTCAATGCCTTTATCCGTTTTAACCGCGCCTGTATAAGGCATGATAAGTACATCAGACAGATCACCAATGCCTGTACCGCTTAAGTGAGTTTGAGAAAACCCTATTAATACGCTATCACCAT
>DASWOZ010000374.1:0-2300 GCA_036398535.1 Mucilaginibacter sp.
TACGTTTTCTTTTCTCCGCCAATAAGGGCCATGCTTTAGCAGAGATGAGCAAAGTGGCGTCAGGTGGTGAACTTTCGAGGCTGATGCTGAGCATTAAATCGCTCATCGCAAAAAACACAGCTTTGCCTACCATTATCTTTGATGAAATAGATACAGGAGTATCCGGTGAGGTGGCAAACCGTGTAGGCCTGATTATGCAGCAGCTTGCCGAAAACCTGCAGGTTATTACCATTACCCATTTACCGCAAATTGCCAGCAAAGGTCAGAGTCATTATTTTGTTTATAAGGATGATGAAGGCGCCACTACCTATACCCGCATTAAGCAATTAAACAATGATGATCGTGTGCTCGAAATTGCCAAAATGCTCAGCGGTGATAAGCCTGGAGAAAGCGCCTTGCAGAATGCGAGGGAATTGTTGGGCTCCTGATCGTTTTATAAATCGTGATTTATTAAATAAGAGGCGATGAAAATTAAAACCCACCAACTCATAATTATCATTTTGGCAGCTATGCTGCCTTTGTCATTTATAATGGGCTTCATAATCAGGCATCAGGATAATGGCTATTTCATCGACCATGAAAAAGATGTTCGGATTGAGCAGGAAGGCCCTCACAATGGCGGAGGCAAAACAACAGCCTTCTTATTTTTTGATAAAGTGAAGAATGCAAAAATGACCTTCAGGAAAAGAATATTGCACCCGGGATCATCAATAGGCTATCACTTACAGAAAGAACAGGAAATATATTACATCCTAAACGGCGATGGCGAACTGCAAATGAATGGCAAAACTATTGCGGTAACTACCGGCGATGCTATATTAACCATGCCCGGCAGCAGCCACGGCTTAAAGCCAACAGGTAATCATGATCTTTCAGTGCTGATTGCATACGAAAACTAAAATCTTTATAAAAGACAAAGCACTCACTTCCTTATCACCAGCATTACTGGAACTGCACGGCGCACATTACCGTCAAGAAACATTTTTAACTTTATAAGAAATATATAATATTTATTTTCTAATAAGTAAATATTATTTTTATATTTAACCTATTAATACACCTTATACTTAACCTATTAATCATTATGAAAAAAACATTATTACTTTGCGGCATTATGATATGCTGCGTGGCCGGCTTTGCAATGGCATTAACCGGAAACCTTGTTAAAAATCATTCTGCTGTTACACCGCCAGCGAAAAAGACGGCAAAAGTTATCAGCAAAAAACCATTTACAGTTACCGTAACACTATCGGGCACGGGCGGAAGCACTTATCGCATTATATTTCATAATTCCAGTTATGATCATACTTTTCCCATGCCTTATAACACTCCTACACAAATATCTGTACCATCGGGTGTTTATTTAGTTGCTATACTTCCTGCTATTCCAGGCCCGGGTAGCGGCACGCACAGTTTTTCGGGTTTAGCGTGTGCGGTAACATTCAGCGCCAGCGGAACCATGGCACAGTTTAACAACGTAGACCTTACCTGCAATAACACGGCTTCGTTTTCTATGAACTAAATTGAAAATATATTCTAAGCCTGCGAAGTTTTAAAAGCTTTGCAGGATTTTATCAACTCTCCTCCGCTTGTAAATCTTATCCGATTTCTTCCCTTTATATCTTACTTAAGTCAAAATTCTCAATACCAATAATTAATTTTAATTTTATCGCGCTAATTAAAATCGATAAAATGGCTTACAACTTATTAAAAGGTAAAAAGGGAATAATTTTTGGCGCTCTTAACGAGCAATCAATAGCCTGGAAGGTGGCCCAGCGTGCCGTACAGGAAGGTGCACAAATTGTTTTAAGCAATGCCCCTATTGCTTTGCGTATGGGCGAATTAAATAAACTGGCAGAAGAGTGCAACGCTCCTGTTATTGGCGCCGATGTTACCAACAACGACGACCTGGTAAACCTGTTCACCAAAACACAGGAACACTTTGGCGGCGGTGTAGACTTTATCCTGCATTCCATAGGTATGAGCGTTAACGTTCGTAAGGCTATTCCTTATCCTGAAAATAATTATGATTTCACCCACAAGGGATTTGATATATCAGCGCTGAGCCTTCACCGTGTATTGTCGACAGCCATGAAAATGGATGCCATAAATGAATGGGGTTCAGTGCTGGCATTAACTTACATTGCTGCCCAGCGTGTATTTCCCGACTATAATGACATGGCCGATAACAAGGCTTATTTAGAAAGCATTGCACGTAGCTTTGGATACTATTACGGTAAAAAGAAGCATGTACGCATCAATACTATATCACAATCCCCTACCCGTACTACAGCCGGTTC
>DASWOZ010000375.1:0-8866 GCA_036398535.1 Mucilaginibacter sp.
TATCCATATTGAAATATCTTAAATCAAATTTAAGAATAAACATTTATATACTATTTTAAGGGCTCAATTTTTATTCCACATTCAATATTTGAATTGTCAAATAAAAACGCTACCTTTGCGCCCGATTTGGCGATGTAGCCAAATTCGTTATTTTAAATCATGAACCCATTTATTGAACTGGGAATCCGTCATGATATTGTTAATGCCATCTCTGAGTTAGGTTTTGAAAAACCTACACCAATCCAGGAACAGTCAATTCCGGTATTGTTAACAGGCAGCAACGATTTTGTCGGATTAGCCCAAACCGGGACCGGAAAAACTGCTGCCTTTGGACTGCCATTATTAGAGCTACTGGATTTCGAAGAAAATTATCCGCAAGCACTTATTTTGTGCCCAACACGTGAACTTTGTTTACAAATTACTAACGACCTGAATAACTACTCTAAAAAAATGAGCAACGTAAATGTTGTTGCCGTTTATGGAGGTGCAAGTATATCAGATCAATTACGCCAGATTAGGCGTGGCGTACAAATTGTTGTTGCCACACCGGGTCGTATGCTTGATATTATCAACCGCAAGGCGATAGATTTTTCGAAGGTTAAATTTGTGGTATTGGACGAAGCTGATGAAATGCTCAATATGGGCTTTCAGGAAGACATTGACAATATCTTATCTACAACACCCGAAGAGAAAAAAACCTGGCTATTCTCGGCCACTATGCCTGCCGAAGTTCGCAGGATCGCGAAAAAATACATGACCGATCCGCATGAGCTTACTATGGGTACTAAAAACACCGGCAATGCCAACATTGAGCATGAATACTATATTGTACGTGCCCGTGATAAGTATGCCGCGTTTAAACGTATTGTCGACTTTAATCCTGACATTTTTGGCATTGTATTTTGCCGTACTAAAATTGAAACCCAGGATATTGCAGAAGCTCTGATAAAAGACGGCTATAATGCCGATTCATTACATGGCGACCTGTCACAACAACAACGTGATAAAGTGATGAAACGCTACCGCGACCGCAGCCTGCAGTTATTAATTGCTACAGATGTTGCCGCACGTGGTATTGACGTAAATGATGTAACACACGTTATTAACTATTCATTACCTGATGAGGTTGAAAACTACACCCACCGTAGCGGACGTACTGCCCGTGCCGGCAAAACAGGTGTATCTATCTCTATCATCAACGCTAAAGAGTTAGGTAAAATACGCCAGATAGAAAGAGGCTTGGGCAAAAAATTTGTTAAGGCCGAAATCCCTACCGGGTTTGATGTTTGCGAAAAGCAATTATTCTCTATTGTTCATAAAATACATGATGTTGAGGTTAATGAGCAGCAAATAGACCAATACCTGCCTCGTATAATGGAAGAGTTTAAAGACTTATCTAAAGAGGACTTTATAAAGCGTTTTGCATCTATTGAGTTTAACCGCTTTTTAGATTATTATAAAAACGCACCTGATTTGAACGCTGCTGTTGAAGAAGGCCGTTATGAACGCGGTGAAAGAGGCGAGCGTGACCGTGGTGAGCGTTCAAGCCGTGGAGGTGAATCGGGCGGTAAATCTGAATACACACGCCTGTTCATTAACTTAGGTTCTGTTGATGAGTTTAACCGTGGCGATCTGTTAGGTTATATTTGCAACAACACCAAAATAAGCGGACGCACAGTAGGCAAAATTGATGTTAAGGGTGTTTTCTCTTTCTTTGAAGTTCCGCATGCGGAAGTTGAAAAAGTGATGAGCAGCTTTAAAGGCGTTGATTTTAAAGGCCGCGAAGTACGAATTGAAATTTCGGGCGAAGGATCAAGCAGCAGCCGTAGTGGTGGTGGCGAGAGACGTGAAGGCAGCTATAACCGAAATGGCGGCGAAAGACGTGAAAGTGGTTATAACCGAAGCGGCAGCGGCGAAAGACGTGACAGGCCTGCCCCGGCTGGTGGCAGTGGCTTTCGTGACTTTTCAGGCAAACGCCGTGAAGATCGCCCTGAACGTAAAAGAAGATTTTAATTGAGGGTTATTGGTTGATTGAGTTTATTAGGCTGATCAAGTTCAACTATCCACTTAATCAACCATTCAACAACCCACCAAAAACTTTAGTTTTTCATAAGTTGCTTCTGTGGTGGAAGCGTTAGTTTTAAGTTTAGTTTAACAAAGCCTCTGTCTGTTTTTAAGACAAGAGGCTTTTGTTTTTCGTAAGCACGTTATTTAACGGCTATATTCCGTACTTATAGAATCGGGACCTATCAGGGTGAGGTTATTGTTTTCAAGTTTATGAACCACAAATTTGGTATAAGGGCGATTACCCTGAAATGACGTATAAATAGTGTCGCCCTTTACAAAATAATCCTCTGGTACAACAGCGTCATTATCCATAGTTAAATGTTTATCCGTTATCTGCAATTTTGTTTTCCCGTCTTTTGACGTCCACTTACCTTGTAACTTACTTTTTATCGGATCAGAACAAGCCACGGCAAGCAAAACGAATGCAGTAGCTACATGCACTAATATTAACGCATAATTTTTCATGGCTACAAATGTTGTGAGCTTGTTTGACTATAGTTTACCTATATGGTTTATCCCTTAACTGAGATTTAGTTACGTAGACCTTATGGCCTTTTTTATCTACATAATAATAGCGCGAACCCTTGTTGATATAGATCTTTTCGCCATGAGGGCCCCATTTGCCATCATATTTTTTATCAACTACACCTGATTCGCCTTTTACAGCAATTTCAGATGTTTTATGACCTACAGTTTTGGCTGTTTTAGTAATTTTATGCCCAATGCTATGATCCTCATTTGTTTGCGCACGGCCCTGTACTGCTGCAAATATACTTGCCGCAAACAGCGTAACTTTAAATAATTGCTTCATGATTCTGTTTATTTAAAGATGCTAACACAATTTTTCTGCCAAAAGACGCATTTCCAGCACAGGCGAGTGTTTTTGGTATAAAATAGCGTATACGGCATCGCATATAGGGATATTGACCTTGTATTGTTTATTGATTTGGTGTAGGCAATTTGCTGCATAATAGCCTTCGGCAATCATATTCATTTCCATCTGGGCCGAGGTAACGGTGTATCCCTTCCCTATCATATTACCAAATGTGCGGTTACGGCTAAATTGTGAATAGGCCGTAACCAGCAGATCGCCCAGATAGGCGGATTCTTTAATATCCCTGTCAATAGGATGCACAGCGGCAACAAAGCGTTCCAACTCGCGTATGGCATTTGAAATTAAAACCGACTGGAAGTTATCGCCATAACCAACGCCATGGCAAATACCGCTGGCAATGGCATATATGTTTTTTAATACAGCTGCATACTCTGTACCATAAATATCATCAGAAACTATAGTTTTAATATACCGGGTATTGATCATCGTTGCAAATTCTGCAGCCAGCTCCGTATTACGGGATGCGATGGTCAAATAAGATAATTTCTCCAGCGCCACCTCTTCGGCATGGCATGGCCCGCTGATGACCGCGAAATCATTAAACGAAACCTGGTAGTACTTGTTTAAAAATTCAGCTATTATCAGGTTCTCATCCGGCACTATTCCTTTTATAGCCGATATTACTTTTTTACCCGCTAAGTCCCCGGCAGTAATGCCCGTAAGCGCTTCGCGCAAAAATGCGGCAGGCACATTGAGTAATACAAAATCGGCAACGTTAACTAACGATCTTAAATTGGTTGAGATATTGGATGCCGGTACTTTAATTTCGACCGAACTTAGGTAATTAGGGTTGTGCCCAAATTTATGTACATGATCAACAGTGGCTTTATTTCGCATCCACCAAAAAATTTCTTTTTCGTTAGTGTTATCCGTTAGTATTTTAACATTAGCAGTAGCCCAGCTACCACCACCAACAACCAATATTTTGCTTTTTTGAATATCCATTAAATAAAAATGTCCTGCCAAGGGGAAATGGCGGGACAAAGTTAGTCGATTTTTTGATATGCAGATTTTTCAAGATGTACAGATAAGAAATCGCTGTTAAATGAATCAGCTGTTTTTACCCTCTTTCCATCGAAGGTGAAGAGAGGGTAGTCGGGCGAAGCAACGCCCACTCACCCAACTACGCTGCGCGTAAAGAGGCCAAAGGAATTTCAAAAACGATTTCCCTGACGCAGATATGCAAGTGCGAGGATGTATAAAATGATTTTATGCTTTATATTATTTGCACATCTGCATATTAATTACTTGTTATCAGTAGCAAATAATTTAGCCTTATCTACTTTTTGAACGTCTGCTTTATCTTTCAGCGTTTTTGATATTGCAGGATATGGCGCCGAAACCACTTCATCTCCTTCTTTTAACCCAGATAATATCTGTATATACGTATCATCCTGTATGCCGGTAGTTACCAGGGTTTGCTTAACCTTACCGGCATTGTAAACAAACACATACTCTTTTGATGGATCGGTTATACCTGTCTTTTTGGTATCATCGGTTTTTTGTGCAGATGCCGGCACATCTGTTTTTTTATCATCACGCGTAGTAACCGATTGGATAGGTATTGATAATGCTTTTGTATGGTTTGTTTTAATATCAACCGTAGCGGTCAATCCCGGACGGAAAGGTGAAGGATTAGCCTCATTTTTTTCAAGCAGGTTAGCGTATGATTTTGGGTCTAACCTCACCTTTACGGTAAAGTTAGTTACCTGGTCGGCATTAGTGCCTACAACATTTGCCGAACTGCCTATCTCTATCACGCTACCACTAAATTTTTTACCCTGAAAGGCATCTACCTCAACTTTTGATGAATCGCCTACTACGATACGATTAATGTCATTTTCGTTTACATCAACATTCACATCCAGTTGGCTTAAGTCAGATATGGTCATGATCTCGGTACCGGCAAATTGTTGGGTACCCAATACACGTTCGCCCAATTGGATAGACAGCTTTGATATTACCCCATCAACCGGAGAATACAAGGTTGTTTTTACCAAGTTATCCTTTGCTTCTTTAACCGATGCCTGTGATTGCAATAAACCAAATTGAGCACCACGTACGTTGTGCTTTGCAGCTTCTAACGCGGCCCTTGCACCATCATAGCTTGCGCGTGCAGCATCAAATTCTGACGCGGTTAATACTTTATTATCAAACAGGGTTTTATCGCGATTGTAAATAGCCTCCTGATTTTTATAAGTAGCTTCGGCCTGTTTAAGCATCTGGTCTGAATTGCCGATTGCTGCCTGTTGCGTATTATATGCAGCAACTGCCCTGTCATAACCCGATTGCAAAATATCAGGGCGGATCTTACAGATCAACTGCCCCTTTTTAACCACATCACCTTCTTTAACGGGCAGCTCAACCACCTCGCCAGAAACCTCGGGACTGATCTTTACCTCCACATGGGGTTTGATCTTTCCGCTGGCCGATACGGTTTCATTAATTTCGCGAGTCGCCGCTTTTTCTGTAGCTACCTGCGTTTTTTCAGGCTGCCCTATCACTCCGGCTGCTTTGCCTATTATTAATAATACAACAAGCACACCCAGGGCAATTAAAATATATTTAGTAGTTTTTCCCATGATTATTCAGGATTATAAGGTTATAGTGTTTCCAAGATAATAGTCAATTATTTTACTTCTGAATATCACGCCATACTGTGCCTGTATCATATCGTTTTGCGATTTGTTATAGTTAGTAAGAGCCGTGTTATAATCCAGTGTGTTTACCAAACCAACATCATAACGTTGCTTGGTAACGTTTAAAGCTTCTTTGTTTGATTCATACGTTTGTATGGCAGATTGGTACTGCTTATCTGCAGCCTGCAGATCCAATATAGCCTGTATAATGGTTTTGCTTAAGTTATTTTTAGCTATCTGCGTGCTCACTTCGGCATTTTGGTAATTCAGCTTTGCTTTTTTAACATTGGTACGGCTCAAATAACGGTTAAAAATGGGTATCTGCATATTAATGCCAATAGCCTGGTTAAAGTTATTGCCAAACTGGCTTGTAAAAGTATACGGGCCATATATGGGTTGCGAAACCGGTGCCACTACCACCTGGTTAGTACCCTGAACCGTACCTACCGGTACCGAAAGTGTGGTGCTGCCTATCACCTGTTGTTTTTGTAAATTTGAATAATTGGAACCCACACTTCCAAATAATGAAATTGTTGGGTAATAGCTGCCTTTAGCTATTTTAATAGCTTGCGCGTAGGTTAGTTGCTGGGCCTCGGCCAACAGTATATCCGGATTAACTTTCACTGCTGTTCCTATCACTTCGCTTGCGCTGTACACTGTACGGATGTTGGTTAATTTACTAACATCGGGCTTTTCAATAATAATATCTGCATTGGAGTCCATTTCCATATATTGCTTTAATATCAGTATAGAAAGGTCAAGCTGATTTTGAGCGGTAGTTAAATTTAAGTTGGCAGTTGATACCTGTGCTTTGGCCTGCGCCAGATCGGCCAGGGTCATGTTACCTACTTTAAATGTGATCTGCGCCCTGCTTAATGTTTGATCGGCAATATCTATTTGCTGTTTGGCCGCAGTTACCAGATCCTGATTGGTTAAAATTTGCAGGTAATCGGTTACTACATTTAAAATAAGGTCATTTTTAATTTTAGAAGTATTGCTTTTATCTACATCAAGTGTCAGCTTATTTTCTAATATCTGGTTACGTAACTGGCCGCCCTGATAAAGTGTTACTGACACAGTAGCCGTACCTGTTAAATATAAAAAAGCCTGGTTACTGTAGGAATAGGTAGCTAAATTGGGGCTACGGCCAAAATTATAGGATGCCTGCGGACTTGCGCTTAAGCTTGGCAATAAATTGTTTTTTGACTGTTCATAATCAGCGGTGCCTAATGACTCTGTTAGCCTGGCTTGCTTTACGGTAAGGTTGCGTTCCAGGGTGCGGTCAACTGCTGTTTGCAGGGAAATTTTTTCCTGTGCCTTCGCCGTTAAATTCATTAACGCAAGCAACAGCATAACGGGAATGCCTGCCTGTTTAAATTTATGTATCAATTGTGCCATAAGGTTATTCTGTACAATTATATTTTAGTTAGTAGATTTGAGGTATTAAATTTGAGGTATCCTGCTACTAATTAATTACTAATATCAAATAATTTATCTCACACCGCCTATCTAAATCTCACTTCTGAATGTATCTGGTTAAAACTCCTTGGTTGCTTAAAAGGCTATATCCCCAACTAACGTGGAAAAGCAATGACCACAACCGATGCATTTATCTCACTTTTGACGATGGGCCTATCCCTATTGTTACACCGTTTGTGTTAAATATTTTACAACAGTATAATGCCAAAGCCACATTTTTTTGCATCGGCGATAATGTGCACAAGCACCCGAATATATTTGAACAGGTAAAAAATGCCGGGCATGCCATAGGCAACCATACCTATAACCATCTTAAAGGCTGGGTAACGAAGGATAAAACTTACCTGGATAACTTTTTAAAAGCAGACGAGTTGTTAGACGCCAAGCTTTTTCGCCCGCCTTACGGGCGCATTAAACGGTCGCAGGTAAAGTTATTAAAGGAGGCCAAACCCGGATTAAAGTTTGTAATGTGGAGTGTTTTATCAGGTGACTTTGATTTAAATCTGGAGCCCCAAAGGTGTTTGGATAATGTGATCAGCAATACTGTTGGCGGCGATATTGTGCTTTTTCATGATAGCTTAAAAGCGGTTAAACGCTTAGAGTATGCCCTACCAAAGGCCATGGAATATTGGAGTGAACAAGGGTACGCGTTTAAATCGTTTGTTTGAACAGAGGATGAAAATTAATTGATAATTATCAAACAGCAATAGCTGTTGCTATCACATCGGAACCATGATTTTTAGGATCTGAGGATGCCCAATAATAAAAGCGAAATCAAGTAAATCTGTTAATTCATAAACAGATCATGGTTCAGACAATTAGCGATGCGATTGCCGCGTCGCCCTATGCTTACCCTGCCGCTCTTATTTAGAACATATCCAAATAACATTTACCCTTTTCACCGTTATCATTCCTCCTAATTTTTTGTAAATTCGCAGCTCAAGCAATTTTTTCTGCTTAAAATCATTTACTTACCCATAAAATCAATACAATGGCTTTTGATTTAGATATGATCAAAAAAGTTTACGATCGTTACAGCACCCGTATCGATGCTGCCCGTAAAGCGACAGGTAAACATCTTACTTTAACTGAGAAAATATTATACGCTCACCTTTCTGAAGGTGATGCCAAACAAGCGTACGCACGCGGAGTTGATTATGTTGACTTTGCACCTGACCGTGTAGCTATGCAGGACGCGACAGCGCAAATGGCGTTATTGCAGTTTATGCAGGCAGGCAGGCCGCAGGTTGCCGTACCGTCTACTGTACATTGCGATCACCTGATACAGGCTAAAATTGGCGCTGATGCTGATTTGAGCACTGCCAAAGATGTAAATAAAGAAGTTTATGATTTCCTGGCATCCGTGTCAGATAAATATGGTATCGGTTTCTGGAAACCGGGTGCAGGTATTATTCACCAGGTAGTTTTAGAGAACTATGCTTTCCCGGGCGGTATGATGATAGGTACCGACTCGCACACGCCTAATGCCGGTGGTTTAGGTATGGTGGCTATTGGTGTTGGCGGTGCCGATGCCTGCGACGTTATGGCCGGCTTACCATGGGAGCTTAAATTCCCTAAGCTGATAGGCGTCAAGTTAACCGGCAAACTTTCGGGCTGGGCATCTGCAAAGGATGTTATCCTGGTTGTTGCGGGGATCTTGACCGTTAAAGGCGGTACAGGCGCTATTGTTGAATATTTTGGCGAAGGTGCACAGTCGCTTTCGGCAACAGGTAAAGGGACCATCTGTAATATGGGTGCCGAAATTGGCGCTACCACTTCTATCTTC
>DASWOZ010000376.1:0-3674 GCA_036398535.1 Mucilaginibacter sp.
AATACTGCCGATACCCAGGGTGGATATGTATGCCCGGATTATAATTTTTTAAAAGCCTCGCTTGAGCAGTTTAAAAGCAAAAGCATTGTGTTTGTCATTTTGCATATTCCTCCGCATCAATGGCTGGCCGAAGAAAAAACAATATTTGTAGATTGTCCTGAAATTATAGCGTTGCTGCATAGCTATCCCAATATTAAAGCGGCCTTTCACGGGCATGATCATACGTTAGATGGGGTTCGGTATACCGGTAAACTGCCGCATTTGTTTGACTCGCATTTTGGGGGTAACTGGGGTACTGAATATAAGGGTTACCGTATAGTTGAGGTTGCCCCGGATAATCAGATTACTACTTACCAGGTTAATGCCAGTCAAAACCCTAACCTGAATATGAATAAGCTTTAAAATGCAATTATAAAAGCACCTTCTTTTGCCTCCGAAACTAAAAGCATCCCTGTGGCCAGGTAAGGTAATACGACAAGCTGGGAAAATACTTGGTTGAGAAAATATTGGTTTAACCATATCCTGTACATCAGGAGATCCATCCGTGTGATAACGATCCATATTAACCCGCCGCAGGCCAGTTGATGCAATAAATTTCAGTAAGTTTCAGGACCAGGCCAATTAAAAATTAAGTTATAAATTTGGCTCATTACATTATATTGATAAAGCCGTACGGAAACAAGCGGTTGAACCCAATATATTTATTGAATATTATTCCTCAAGTCAAACTATAACTATATGACAGTTGGATTATTTATACCGTGTTATGTTGATCAATTTTACCCTAATGCCGCGATAGCTACCTTGCAATTGCTGGAAAAATTGGGGGTAACAGTGGTATATCCTAAAAATCAAACTTGCTGCGGCCAGCCTATGGCCAACTCGGGTTTTGAACATTTAACAGATGGTTGTAACCGTTTGTTTATTGAAAATTTTGCTGAGTTTGATTATATCGTGGCGCCATCAGGTAGTTGCGTGTTACATATAAGCGAACATTTGCATGATGAAAGCCAGCCGGGTAAAGCGACGCCTATACGGCATAAAATATATGAGCTTACTTCATTTTTAACCGATGTATTAAAAGTGCAAAGTTTGCCGTCAAAATTTCCGCACAAGGTAGGTATGCATCAAAGCTGCCACGGGCAGCGGGGGCTGCACCTGTCGCAAATGAGCGAACTGGTTGCGCCTTACTATTCAAAACCCGGGAGCTTGTTAAATATGGTGGAGGGCATTGAATTGGTGCCATTGAACCGTGTGGATGAGTGTTGTGGTTTTGGAGGTACATTTTGCGTAACAGAAGAAGCGGTGTCTGTAAAAATGGGTAAAGACAGGGTTGCCGATCATTTGGAGCATGGCGCCGAATATATTACCGGCGTGGATATGTCATGCCTCATGCATATGGAAGGTATTTTGCACAGGCAGGGCAGTAAGGTTAAAGTATTGCATATTGCTGAAATTTTAAACGCGGAGTGAAATGGAAACGATAACTACAAAAGATCACGCCGAACTGGCAGAGGAGTTTAATAAAGACGAAGAACGTGTAGACTGGCATGATGAAACGCTTTGGTGGATTCGCCAGAAGCGGGATAAAATTGTACATCAACTGCCCGAGTGGGAACAACTGCGCGAGGCCGCGTCACAGATCAAACAAAACGTATTGGCCAACCTGCATACTTACCTGCAGCAATTTGAAGCTAATGCTACGGCCAATGGCATACAGATACATTGGGCCGCAGATGCTGCAGAGCATAACCGGATTGTGCATCAACTATTAAAAGACGCGCAAATAAACCGGATGGTAAAAAGCAAATCCATGTTGACCGAGGAGTGCGGATTAAATGAGTATCTGGCTAAACAAGGAATTGAGGTTATTGACTCTGACCTTGGCGAACGTATTGTACAATTAGCTAACGAACCGCCCAGCCACATTGTATTACCCTGTATTCACAAAAAGAAAGAGGAGATAGGGGATCTCTTCCATAAATATTTAGGTACGCCGGCTAATGTGTCCGACCCGCAATTTTTAACGGAGGCGGCACGTGAGCATCTCCGGGAAATATTTCTGACCCGTAGAGCCGCCCTTACAGGGGTAAATTTTGCTATTGCCGAAACTGGCGAATTTGTAGTTTGCACCAATGAGGGAAATGCCGACATGGGTGCTCATCTTGCCGATATACATATTGCCAGCATGGGCATTGAAAAATTAATTCCCCAGAGAAAGCATTTAGGCGTATTTTTAAGGTTGCTTACCCGTAGCGCTACGGGGCAGCCCATAACAACCTATAGCAGTCATTTTAAAACACCGCGAAAAGGAACGCCGATCCATATCATCCTGGTTGATAATGGCCGTACGGTACAGTTAGGAAGAGAAGATTTCAGAAACTCTTTAAAATGTATCCGCTGTGGCGCCTGTATGAATACCTGCCCGGTTTACCGCCGTAGCGGTGGGCATAGCTACCATACAGCAATTGCCGGGCCTATTGGTTCTATACTGGCGCCTAATCTGGATATGAAAAAATATGCCGACCTGCCTTTTGCATCTACGCTATGTGGCTCATGCAGCAATGTTTGTCCGGTTAAAATTGATATACATCAGCAGCTTTATAAATGGAGGCAGGTAATTGTTAAGGCGGGATATGCCCCGGCTGCCAAAACCGTGGGTATGCAGGTAATGAGCAAAACGCTGTCATCGCCAACCGCCTATCATATAGCAGGGAAGGCAGGCAGATGGGTGTTAAAACATGCGCCTTTTGCAACCAACAATAAATTAAATCCCTGGTATAAACATCGTGATATGCCCGAACCGCCAAAAGAGTCGTTTGGTGAATGGTATAATAAAAATGGAGGAAAGAAGTAGTGAACAGCAGAGAAAAAATACTGGCAGCAGTGGCCCAAAACCAACCGCCAAATGTAGACCTGCCCGATATTAATTTATTTAATAATGCCGGCGGGCCGGATTCGCTTGATAAATTTGCAGCCGTATTATCGGGCATTGGGGGTAAAGTATTCTATATAAATAATTTTACCGAAATAGGCGCGATCATTACCGGCAAATTAGGCATACAGGGCAGGATAATAAATTTGGTTAAGGGACTGAATTTAAATAATGCGGAAGTAGTAATAAAAGACGTAGCTGTACATAGCCTGCACGATGTAGAATTAGCCATTGTAAAAGCGCATTTTGGTGTAGCAGAGAACGGTGCCGTATGGGTTACAGAAGACGATATGGAGCAACGCGCCCTGCCTTTTATAAGCCAGCATTTAGCAGTAGTTATTCAGCAGGATCAAATAGTGCCAACCATGCACCAGGCTTACGGTTTAGTGAATAATTTATCTTATGGTTGTTTCATTGCCGGCCCTTCTAAAACCGCCGATATTGAGCAATCCTTGGTAATTGGCGCGCACGGCCCTAAAAGTATGACAGTATTTGTACTGGTTAGTTAACGTACCTTTATTAGCGTGTTTATTTAAAAAAAGTTTTCTGATATATCAACGGGCTTTTTCCGGTTATACTTTTAAAGTATTTATGAAAGCTGGCAAAGTTATGGAAGCCACTTTCATAACAAATTTGCTTTACGTTAATTTTATTTTCTAACAACAGCTTGCACGCGTGCCAAACCCGTATTTCATTGATAAACTGCGTATATGTTTTTCGTGTTCTTGATTTAAAATAC
>DASWOZ010000377.1:0-4820 GCA_036398535.1 Mucilaginibacter sp.
CTGGCTAAAAGATAGTCGGTTTCAAAATTTACCTTAAGTCTTTTTTCATCTACCAGGTCGGCATCTGCTTTATGCGTGTTGTTGCCAATACCGTAAAAGTCAGCCGGGAAATTAATATAACTAATAGCCGCTGTATAATGAACTTTATTTTGAGGTGTCCAATAGGTACTGCTTAAATTTAAGCGATTTTGGCCCTTTGTGGTTAATGTTGCATAAGCAAATACATTGGATACCCGTGTAATATGCCCAATGGTATCGGTATAAAAAGACAATAGGCCAGCGCCACCAACTTCAATACCCGTTTCGGGAGCAGAGCTTAATACCGGCAATAATACAAAACTGCTTTTTTTGCTGGTATCTTTCTCAAAATACATTTTACGTATAAATTTTGGTATAATGCTTTGCGCGGAAGCCGTATGCAAAGCCATTATCAGGATAAGGAGGGTTAAGGTCTTTTTCATCAATAATTACGGATGCGAAGATATATTTAAAATAATCAATTTGTAAATGGATAGTGGTGATAACTCACCCCGCCAAGCGTAGCGTAGGCGGGTGAGTTGCCGCCGACATTTTTAGAAAACCGCGTTTTTTGTCAGCATAATATCACAATCTTTTAAAAAAGGTACTTTTGTTATTATTGAAACGTAACTGCTTATATGAAAAGCTGATTATTGCGTTAATTAACCAATGTATATGAAGAAGATACGCTACCCTTTAATTTTATTACTGCTAACGGTAACAACGTTTGCATCGGCAACGCGTGCCGGCAACAATTATCCCAAAGCAAAAAAGCTGGATACGGCAACATTTGCTACCGGCTGCTTTTGGTGTACCGAGGCAAAGTTTAAAGAGTTAAACGGAGTTAAAACGGTGGTTTCGGGCTTTACAGGCGGGCATGTTGCTAATCCTACTTACAGGCAAGTTTGTACAGGCAGCACGGGGCACGCCGAGGCTTGTAATATTGTTTATGATCCGTCTAAAATATCTTATGACGAATTATTGGCCGCCTTTTTTGTTGCGCATGATCCTACCCAATTAAACAGGCAGGGTAACGATGTAGGTACACAATACCGGTCTGCCATATTTTACCATAATGCCGCCCAAAAAGAAAAAGCGGCCTATTATATTGGTAAGCTAAATACGGAGAAAGCTTATAAAGGCAAAGTTGTAACTCAATTGGCACCTTATACGGTTTTTTATAAAGCAGAAGATTATCATCAAAATTATTTTGCTCAAAATTCAAGTCAGCCATATTGTAAGAATGTGATACAGCCCGAACTGGAAAAGTTTAGAAAAGTGTTTAAAGACAAATTAAAGAAATGAGATCGCTACTGCTATCACTAACTGTTTTGCTATGGTCTGCCTCCTTTGCCTGGTCGCAAAATATTAAATCAAACCAGGGCCATCAAAATAATCCGTATTATTCAAATACGGATACCAGGCGTTTAAATGTATCTGATGCGGAATGGAAAAAAATATTACCGCCAGCCCTGTATGCTACAGCAAGAGAACAGGCTACCGAACCACCCTTTAAAAATAAATACTGGAACAGTACGGCTAAAGGCACCTATTACTGTGCGGTATGCGGCAATGTGCTGTTCAGGTCTGACGCTAAGTTTGCAAGCGATTGTGGTTGGCCAAGCTTTTTTGAACCGATAAGGAAAAACAGTGTGCTTTACCGTACCGATAAATCATATGATATGGAACGTACAGAAGTATTATGCGCCCGCTGCAACTCGCATTTGGGGCATATATTTGATGACGGCCCGCCACCCAGCCATAAGCGGTATTGCATGAACTCTATATCAATGGATTTTCAGCCGGATGGATTGGGGAAGTAAGTTCATAAATTTTTCGCCAACTCATCGGGTGGAAGTACGGTTATTCCGGTATTCTTAAAGTCTTTTAAATTTCTGGTTACAATACAATCCAGATGGTTAATTGAATTTGCTGCAAATATTTGAATGGCATCTTCAAAATCTTTATGTGTGGATAAAAGACTCTTCTTTATAATGTCAAAATCAATCGGGATAATTTCTATAAAGTCTAATAAAGAAACCAATATTTTCCTCAACTCCTGTTCAGGCATAAATTTTTTTAACAGGTACTGGGTTGTGGCAAAAGAATGTGAGGATGTGTATAGCTTTACTTTATTTTTTTCAGCGTTATCAAATATAGCTATAGCAAATTTGCTGAGGGGCCGGTCAGCGAGTAAATCAATCAGGGTATTTGTATCAACAAATACAATTTTCATAGGTGCTTACCTTCAAGATAAGCGCTTAATTCTTTTTTCTCATCAAAATCATTTGGTAATTTAATAATGCCTGCAATACCTTTTAGTCTTGGCGAAAGTTGTTCTTTTTCGGTACTTTCTTCTACAAGCGTTTCTAAATAGTTCTCCACTAATTCAGACAAGCTTCTGTTTGTGTGTTTTGCGTATGATTTGGCTTTTTCAATAACCCTTTTTTCCACAGTCAAAGTTAATTTCGTTGTCATAACACGTGTGTTTAAAACAAAAATGTATTGCGAAATGGATATACAATGCTTCCACATAATTTTCAACTCTCTTTTCATCAAAATACCTACTTTTGCTTTGATCTATCAGACATTATTATGAGCAACACAAGAGGACCTATATCTCAATTTATTGAAAAAAATTACCTGCACTTTAATGCAGCGGCTTTAGTTGACGCAGCAAAAGGCTATGAAACCCATTTAGCCGAAGGCGGTAAAATGATGGTAACGCTGGCGGGTGCTATGAGCACTGCCGAACTGGGCATTTCGCTGGCAGAAATGATTCGAGAGGATAAAATAGCCATCATATCCTGTACCGGTGCTAACTTGGAAGAGGACATCATGAATTTGGTGGCTCATTCACATTATAAACGTGTACCTAACTACCGTGATCTTAGTCCGCAGGATGAATGGGATCTGTTAGAGAACCATTATAATCGTGTAACTGATACTTGTATCCCGGAAGAAGAAGCCTTCAGACGTTTGCAAAAACACATCCATAAATTATGGAAAGATGCGGACAATGCCGGCGAGCGTTACTTTCCGCATGAATATATGTACAAAATGCTTTTAAGCGGCGATTTGGAACAGTATTATGAAATAGACCCTAAAAATTCATGGATGCTGGCAGCTGCCGAAAAGAATTTACCCATTGTAATACCGGGCTGGGAAGACTCAACCATGGGTAACATATTTGCATCATACGTTATTAAAAACGAGATCAAGGCTACCACCATGAAAAGCGGGATTGAATACATGGCCTGGCTGGCAGACTGGTACATTAAAAATTCATCGGGTAAAGGCATTGGATTTTTCCAGATAGGCGGCGGTATAGCGGGTGATTTCCCGATATGTGTGGTACCGATGCTTTACCAGGATATGGAAATGCCCGAAATACCGTTCTGGAGCTACTTTTGCCAGATCTCTGATTCAACAACATCTTACGGATCATACTCGGGCGCGGTGCCTAACGAAAAAATAACCTGGGGTAAACTGGATATTCATACACCCAAATTTATTGTAGAGTCGGACGCGACAATTGTTGCGCCATTAATTTTTGCGTGGATATTAAGGCAATAATTTGCTGCGGAACGATACTTTTCAGGGTTTAAGGATGGACGGATTAATAGATTCTTTTTAATAAAACAATGCATCAATCTTTAAATCTTAAAAAGCATAGTTCACGCAAATAGTAATAATGCTTCTATTGGGCGATGACATTTTTGGTAAATATTGTAATTTTCAGGTAGTTATTTTAAGACAATTGTATTTATTTAGAACGATTATAAATTATTTATTACTGTCATTTATTTGTCAGCGATACTGTAATAAATTTTACTTTTGTGACTGAAAATTCAGGGGATGTTAGGGCCTTTCGATAGTTTCAATAACATTTATACAATAATTATTTAGCACATATACACTTTATGAGAAGTATCTCATTGATTTTTAAACAATTCTCAAGGTCGGTTTTACTGCTTGCCGGTTTTGCTGTTTGGGGATTTTCTGCTCAGGCGCAGGGAGACGCTGCTAAGGGTGAGGCCTTGTTTAAAGCCAAATGTACCACGTGTCATAAAATTGACCAGCGGTTAACCGGCCCGGCTTTAGGTCCAACTATTACATCAGAAACTGATGATAAATGGTTAACCCATTGGATACAGAACAACCAGGCATTAATAGCCGCTAAAGATGCAAAGGCGCTCAAAATTTATAATGAGTACAACCAACAGGGCATGACGGTATTTACCGACTTGTCTGACGGGGATGTAAGCAACATTATAGCTTATGTACGCGGCGAATGGAAAACCATGCAGGCAAAACCTGCAGCAGGTGCGCCAGGTGCCGCCGCTGCAGCGGCCGATAATGGACCAAGCGACGTAGTGATCTACGGTTTAATAGCTGTAATTGTTATCGCCTTTATTGTTATACTGGTATTAAACAAAGTAATTGCCACTTTAGAGCGTTTATTACTAAACAAAAAAGGTTTATTAGCAGCAGAGGAAGAAGTAACTGAAGCAGGTGAGCCGGTTGATCGTTTAGCTTTCTTAAAGAAGGTCGCTAAAAATAAGAAACTGGTGTTCTTCATCTTATTATGCGGAACTATCGCTTTGGGAAGCTGGACTTGGGTTACTTTGTGGAACACTAACGTGCACACAGGTTACCAACCGGTACAACCTATAAAATATCCGCATGATCTGCATGCAGGTATCATGAAAATTGATTGCCAGTATTGCCACTCAGGTGCGTACAAATCAAAAAATGCTTCAATACCATCATTAAATGTATGTATGAACTGCCACAAGGTT
>DASWOZ010000378.1:0-5684 GCA_036398535.1 Mucilaginibacter sp.
TGCAATAATTTTAAATGGAATGGTATAGTTGTTTTTACGCCTTCAATTACAAATTCACTCAGGGCACGTTCCATAGTGCTTAAAGCCTCATCGCGGGTTTGTGCTGCGCATATCACCTTCGCTATCATTGAATCATAGTTGGGAGGGATGGTATAACCGGTGTACACGTGTGTATCAATACGTACCCCATGGCCGCCCGGCGAATGGAAGTTAGTGATCATACCAGGCGATGGACGGAAGTTGTTAAAAGGGTCTTCCGCATTAATACGGCATTCAATAGCGTGCAGCATGGGCTCATAATTTTTACCTGAAATAGGTATGCCCGCGGCTACTTTTATTTGTTCTTTTATCAGGTCGAAGTTAATTACTTCTTCAGTAACCGGGTGTTCTACCTGTATACGGGTGTTCATCTCCATAAAGTAAAAGTTACGGTCTTTATCAACCAAAAATTCTACAGTTCCCGCACCTTCATATTTTACAGCCTTCGCGCCTTTTATAGCAGCTTCACCCATTTTTTTACGCAGTTTTTCTGTCATAAATGGCGATGGCGACTCTTCTACCAATTTTTGGTGACGGCGTTGTATAGAGCAATCACGCTCAGATAAATGGCAAACTTTGCCATATTGGTCGCCTACAACCTGTATTTCGATATGGCGTGGGTCTTGCACATATTTTTCAAGGTACATACCATCATTGCCAAATGCTGCGCCCGATTCTGCTCGTGCCGAATCCCAGGCCGCTTCAAACTCCTCGTCTTTCCAAACAATACGCATACCACGGCCACCACCACCGGCGGTAGCTTTTAATATAATAGGGTAACCAATTTTTTTAGCGATGGCAATACCTTCTTTCACACCTTGCAATAAACCTTCCGAACCGGGAACGATAGGCACACCGGCTTTTTTCATGGTTTCTTTAGCCGAAGCTTTATCACCCATCGAGTTGATCTGGTCTGCAGTGGCACCAATAAATTTGATACCATACTCGGCACAAATGGCCGAGAATTTAGCGTTTTCAGATAAAAAGCCGTAACCGGGGTGTATCGCGTCAGCGTTAGTCAGTTCGGCTGCTGATATGATATTGGGAATATTTAAATAAGAATCTTTACTTGGAGGGGGGCCGATACAAACAGCCTCATCTGCAAAACGTACATGCAGGCTATCACGATCAGCAGTAGAATATACCGCTATTGTTTTAATGCCCATTTCCTTACAGGTGCGAATAATTCGCAGGGCTATTTCACCACGGTTAGCTATCAGTATTTTTTTAAACATAATTTTTAGATGTGCAAATTATAGATGTGCAAATGTGCAGATTACAAATGTGCAGATTAAATCATTTGCACATCCGCACATCTGCACATTAAATAGGTTCTACCAAAAATAAGGGTTGGTCGTACTCAACAGGCGAGGCATTATCCACCAGCACCTTTACAATGCGCCCTGAAATTTCTGATTCAATTTCATTGAAAAGCTTCATCGCTTCAATTATGCAAACTACCGTACCTGACTTAATTTCATCACCCACATTTACGTACAATGGTTTATCCGGTGTTGCTGAACGATAGAAAGTGCCAATCATTGGTGATTTTATAGTCACATAGTTTGATGCAGCGGCAACTACTGGCTCTTGTGCAGCCGCAGGAATAGCCGCCGGTGCTGTAGGCGCGGCAATAATATGTTGCGGAGCAGGCACAGCAGTGTGTACTACGGCCTCGTTTGTTTTTATCGTGATTTTAAAATCCTTCTGTTCTATTGAAACTTCGTTAACTCCGGATTTGGAGACAAAGCGAATAAGATCTTGAATTTGTTTAATATCCATACGGTTGGTTAAATTGGTTTTGGATAAAGTTTTTTATCTAAGTTAGTAATAATGTGCAATGTGCGGATATGCAAATGTGCAGATTATATTTATATTTTGTTAATCAGCAAAGTAAGAACAACTTATATTTTATAATGTTCAAAGTAAAGAGATATTTAACTGTGTAACAGGCATCTGCACATTTATTAATAAGCCCATTTTAAGTAAAGCGCACCCCAGGTAAACCCGCCGCCAAATGCTGCTAATATTAAATTATCGCCTTTTTTAAATTTATCTTCCCATTCCCATAAACAAAGTGGGATGGTGGCATTGGTGGTATTACCATAACGCTCAATATTTACAATTACCTTATCTTCAGTAACCCCTGTGCGTGCTGCGGTAGCATCAATAATACGTTTATTAGCCTGGTGAGGCACCAGCCATGCAATATCGTCCGATTGCAGGTTATTGCGTTCCATTACTTCGGCAGCTACATCAGCCATGTTGGTTACGGCAAATTTAAATACGGCTTTACCTTCCTGGTATGCATAATGTTCGCGGGCATCAACGGTTTCGTGGCTTGCCGGTTTTATTGAACCGCCTGCCTTCATATGCAGAAAGGGGATACCCGAGCCGTCACTTTTCAATATAGAATCGATAATGCCGTTGCCTTCAAAATTAGGTTCCAGTAAAGCGGCGCCGCAGCCATCACCAAAAATAATACAGGTTGCCCTGTCCTGGTAATCAACTATCGACGACATTTTGTCGGCTCCAACCACCAATACTTTTTTGTGCTTGCCGGTTTCTATAAATTGCGCGCCGGTTGCCAGGCCAAATACAAAGCCCGAGCATGCTGCCTGCAGGTCAAAGCCCCAGGCGTTTACCGCGCCAATTTTATGCGCAAATAAATTTGCCGTTGCCGGGAAAGGCATATCAGGTGTGGTTGTACAAAAAATGATCAGGTCAATTTCTTCTGCGCCGATACCCCGTTTTTTTAACAGGCCCATAACGGCAGGTACGGCAAGGTCTGAGGTGCCTAAGCCCTCACCTTTTAATATTCTCCGCTCTTTAATCCCGGTACGGGAAGTTATCCACTCGTCATTGGTATCCACCATGGTCGATAACTCCTCGTTGGTGAGTATGTAATCTGGTGCATAGCCATTTACTGCGGTAATAGCGGCATGAATTTTACTCATAGTTATATTTTTTTATTGAAAAGCCTGTTTAATTTTATTAACCAGGTTGGTATCAATCATATTTTTTGATAAAAGAACCATGTTTTTGATAGCCTCGGGGTTTGAAATACCGTGGCCAACCACAACAGGCGCATTTATGCCCAATATGGGGCTTCCACCATATTGCTCATAATTGAACTTGTCAAAAAAGTCGTCTTTTATGCGTTTTTTCAAAGAGATTACATAAAATGATTCGGCAAGCTTTAAAATAACATTACCGGTAAAGCCGTCGCATACAAACACATCGGCATGGTCTGTAAACAGGTCGCGGCCCTCAACATTTCCTATAAAATTAAATAATTTGGTTTCCTTCATTAACGGATAGGCGGCCATACAAAGCATGTTGCCTTTTTCTTCTTCCTCGCCAATGTTAATCAGGCCAACCCGTGGATCTTTAATATCGTAAATGATCTCGGCAAACAAGCTTCCAAGTACGCCAAACTGTAACAGGTTTTCGCCTTTACAATCGGCATTGGCGCCCACATCTAACAAAATACCCAAACCTCCTTTAAGTTTGGGTACAATAGTGGTAATGGCGGGCCTTGAAATACCCGGTATGGTTTTTACGCTGAACATGGCGCCAACCAGCATAGCACCGGTATTGCCCGCCGACGAAAAAGCATCAATTTGCCCTTCCTTTAGCAGGTTATAACCTACACTTATGCTTGAATTGGGTTTTTGAACAATAGCCTTGGTAGGATGCTCACCCATGCCTATAGCTTCGGTTGTATGTACAAACTCAAAATTATCGGCACTGAAGTTGTTTTGCTGCAATATATTTACCGCAACTTCTTTATCTCCAATGAGTACCAGCTTTGAATCAGGAATTTCCTTATAAGCTAAAATTGCCCCTAAAACTGCCGCTTCGGGAGCAAAATCACCGCCCATAATATCTAAGCCAATTTTCATTACAGAAAATTAGTTAAGCTATGGCTGCTTTTTCAATAAGTACTTTACCGTTGTAGTATACGTTACCATCAACTGTATAAGCTCTGTGCGGCAAATGTACGGCACCGGTTACTGCGCAAGTAGTCAAAGTAGGCGCTAACGCTTTGTCGTGAGTTCTACGTTTATCTCTTCTTGATTTGGATATTTTACGTTTTGGATGTGGCATAACTTCTTGTTATTAATTTATTTAATCTTTTTTAGAGCATCCCAGCGCGGGTCTGACAGCTCATCATCTTGTTCATTATTTGCCGATAGCTTAGCTAAGCTATCCAGCATTTCTTTATCACAATACGGGGTATTACCCTCGTTGCCGCAGGTTTTAATAAAAGGCACTGCAACATTTATATACTCATAGATCAACCCAGCCAACATAACCTCATGGTCGTTTTTACTCAGGGCAATGATCTCTTCATCATCATCTATCGCCTCCTCGCTAAATTTGGCAATTTGCTGTTCATGTATATCCAGATGTTGTGGATATTGGGATAAGCATTTATCACAATCTGCATCAACAACGCCTTTTATATGAAAATTCAGGATCAGCATAGTTTCCTGTTTCTCCAATTCGACCAAACATTTCAGATCGGCTTTTTTTACCAGCGAATATTCAAATTCGTCAAAAAAAACATCTGTAATGTCAAACTCAAAATGGTGCTTTCCCAGCCCCAGGCCGGTAAAAGGAATCGAATAATTTCTTAGCGATTTCAATGAGCAACAATTAGCCCGCAAATGTATGGAAAAATACCATAACTATAAAGTGTTTTTTTAAATGGAAAAAGTCGCCTCTAAATCTCTCTCTGCAGAAGGAGATTTAGAGAGGCTGACTATTAAATCTTCAGCCTGATATTGATTTTTTCCAGCAATCCCGTTATCCATACCATAGCAAATGCAAATACAATACATTTAATCAGTCCGCCTGTACCCTGGCTTAAATATTGGGGGTAACCAATATTACTCATTTGATACAAAGGGTAAAATACAAAAGGTACTAAATAACAGGTAAACGCGTTGGTGCCCGCCGGCCTTATTATTTTAAACCAACTGTATTTATGCCTAAAATCAACCACAAAAATAAACGCGGCATAAACCACCAGGCTTATACCGGTGCAAATTAATACCCATGATGGGGTATCGCGTGATTTGGAAATACCGCCGCTAAAAAAGCGTACAATGAAACCCAGATTAAATAAAATAATAGCCATCAGTATCATGCCTATCCATAACAATTTGGTTTCTTTACTTACTGTAAGGCGCATATATAGCACCGCTACAAATACTCCAGCCATGGTAAAAGCCTGCATGGCGCCATTGCCTGCTATCCAAACGTAGGGCTGTATAGGTTTTAAAAAGTCAAGCCAGCCAAAGTGAAAATCTATGTTAAAAAACATAAAGAACAACCAGGCTGCTGCCTGTATCCATAAAACGCCCTTTGAGTAATAATAGATCAATGCGCACAGCAGGTATGACCAGCCAATAAGGCCCAAAATACCCCACCAGGTAAAGTGCAGCCAGGTATGGCCCAAATCGCTGGTTTTATATAAAAGCGACATCCCCGCTAATAATGCTATGCCAAATCCCCGGTACAGGTATCGCCTGTAAATATGGGTTTCTTTACTGTAATCTAAAAAGATGAAAAAGAAGCTGATCGTGATCAGGCTTTCCCAAACCGGTGTGGGCAAAACGGCTATAACCTCATTATAA
>DASWOZ010000379.1:0-3438 GCA_036398535.1 Mucilaginibacter sp.
TTACTTATAGCGTAACCCCAAAATCTAATTTCAGGGTTTCTTACTCACGCACAGTGGCCCGGCCCGAATTAAGAGAGCTATCCGTTTTTGGTTATTATGATTTTGAACTATTAGCCACTATAGCAGGTAATGCCAATTTAAAAAGCGCGCAAATTCAAAATGCCGACATCAGGTATGAATTTTTCCCATCTGCCGGGCAGATTATATCTGTATCAGCCTTTTACAAAAACTTTAAAAATGCCATTGAAGCCGGATATAACGACAAAAACTCAACGCCCGATTTTCAATATTTTAATGTGCAGCAGGCCAATAATTTCGGGTTTGAATTTGAGTTGCGTAAGTCGCTTGATTTTTTAAGCGGTTCATTTAAAAACACCACTTTTTATACCAATGTAGCTATCATTAAATCTAAAGTTACAGACAACCGGCCCGAGGTTGTTGCCGAAGAAAGCGGATCAAGGCCCATGGTTGGCCAGGCGCCTTATGTAATAAATGCGGGGTTACTGCAAACAGCCTATAATAATAAGCTAAGCTTAAATATTTTGTATAACCGGGTAGGTGCCCGGCTATTTAGGGCAAGGGGCGCCGTGTTCCCGGCAATTTATGAAAATGCAAGGGATGTGCTTGATTTTCAGATAGGCTATAAGGTGATGAAAAACAAAGGCGAATTTAAGTTAAATGCAAGCGATCTGTTAAATCAAAACACCTTGTTTTATTATAAAGAAAGCACCCGGCAATATGATATATCAAGAGGGTCAACCATAAGCCGGTATAAAACCGGGTCAACTTTTACGCTCTCATACGCCTATTCTTTTTAATGATTTGTATACCCATAATTAATTACATAACCACAGATTAAATCAAATTTTAAACCAATTTAACATGAAAACACATTCATTTATTTTACTCTTCGTGACGGCAATTTTCTTTTCGGCCTGTACCAAAAACAATAATGTTGATAACGGCACCGGCCCTTCAGCAAACACGGTTGAAGTTAGCGGTGATATTTCAACCAATACCACCTGGACAGCCGATAAGATCTATTTATTGAAAAGCTTTGTTTATGTAACTAACGGCGCTGTTTTAACTATTGAACCGGGTACCATTATTAAAGGCGATAAGCCTTCAAAGGGTACGCTTGTAATTACCAGGGGGGCTAAAATTAATGCCGCAGGCACTGCAGCTAAGCCAATTGTTTTTACATCAAACGTATCTGCAGGCGGCCGGTCAAGCGGCGATTGGGGCGGTATTATTTTATTGGGCAAAGCGCCAATCAATCCTGCCGGTGGTGTAAATACCATTGAAGGCGGGTTAGTGCCAACTAATGGCGGCGACCCGGTTAAATACATTCAATACGGTGGGACTGATGCGGCCGATAATTCAGGCGTGCTAAGTTATGTTCGTATAGAATATGCAGGTATTCCGTTTACACCCGATAATGAAATTAACGGCTTAACCATGGGCGGTGTAGGCTCTGGTACCAGTTTAGATTATATTGAAGTATACCGTTCGGGCGATGATGCATTTGAATGGTTTGGCGGCACGGTAAATGCGAAACACTTATTGGCCATTGGTTCGGTAGATGATGATTTTGACACCGATAATGGTTTTGCGGGTAAAGTACAATTTGGTTTGGCTCAACGCGCGCAGGTAATTGCCGATTTTTCTGGTTCAAATGGTTTTGAATCAGACAATGACGCGGCGGGTTCAAATAATGCCCCGCAAACCAGTGCCGTGTTTTCTAACATGACCATTGTGGGCCCGGCCCTGTCTGTTATCGCGTCGGGCGGCAGCTTGTCTGGCATTAATGCAAACTTTCAGCATGGCGCGCAAATACGTCGTAACTCGGCTATTAGCATTGCCAATTCATTATTCACTAATTTTTTAGAAGGTATTTATATTGATGAGAGTACAGTTGCCACCGCAGGTGCTACCACAACCAATTATACTACCGGCAAAATTGTATTTACTGATAATATTATTTATAACTGTAATGCAAAAGGTAATGAAGTTAAAGGTCAAAACAAAGGGGCATTTGAAGCTGATATGCGTTTAAAAAACACATTTGATGCTGCAAAATCAGCGGCTGATCTGTTAACTGATCCTTTAAAATATGGCCTTGATTTTAAAGCTGCCGGAGGCGCTAATTCCGGCGCGCCTAATTTTACATTAAAAGCAGGCTCGATAGCTGCTACAGGCGCGGTGTTTACTAATGCGAAATTAGCTGACGCGTTTTTTGAAAAAGTAACTTACAGGGGTGCTTTTGGCACAACAGACTGGTCATCAGGCTGGGCTAAATATGACCCTCAAAACCTGCCATACACCACTCCAGGAGCTGTTTTATAATATAACCTAAATCTACTTGAGGCCACTTCAATAATAAATTGGAGTGGCCTTTTTAGTAGGTTACTATATTGAATAGTATGGCCTCCCCAAAACGGCGCAACCTTCATAAACACCAATAAAACCAAACAACGTGAGAATAATTCTCTCCAAAGGAGAGGACTTGACCCTGCGGTTTAAAGGGTTTTTAATGTGACAAGATTTTGGCAGTGCTATCGTGTATCAAAGGCGTTCGCATCTTGCGTGATACGAACGCCTATTGCCGTACAAAAAGGTAGCTGTTTGCTATTATTGCTCTATCGTGTTTTTTACAAAATCCAGCCATTGTTCATAAGGGATGCTGCTGTCAACATAATAATCCGGTTGAATACCTATGTTGTCTATTTTCATGTCCGGGATTCTTAAACTTTTTGAAAGGCAATAACCTAATTTGATCTCTTTATCAGGCGATTCTACAGAATACATATTTGAAATATCAAGAACTCCCATTGTGGTTTTTCCAAATAGTTTTACTTTCCTGCTTTGCTTCGCCGTCAGTAAAAACTGCTCGGCGGTGCTCCCATTATTTTCGTTAATGATAATGGCAACGTTTTGTGGATTAGGTAAAACGGAATTTAATTTTTGGATAGAAACAACAGTGCTATCCAGGTTTACAAATTTTCCGGGATGCTTATTTAATTGTTCGAGCGCAGCATTAACCTGCTTTTTGCTTCTTTCAGAAAGATTGGGGATGCTTAAATATCCCTCCATTCTTTTATTGTTCAATGGTGTTGAAAGTAACTCTACATTTGTAATCCGGATAGGATTGGTATAAAGCAATGGAATGATATTGCCATAGCTAATATCAGACCCACCTCCATTATTCCTGATGTCGATAATGAGGTTTTTTTTGGTTTCTAATAGCCCGTTATTGGTTTTGATCAGGCTGTCAATCAAATTTTTTTGTGAGTCATCAAAAGAAGGAATGCGTAATAGTACGGTTTCTTTAGAGAGTTCTTGAATGAATGGCGCCGGCGTTGACATTTCCCTCGCATATAGTGCCAGTTCAGCGCTTTCAGGTAATTGGGGATATATTTTATAAAGATAAAAATAGCC